>JBOHBD010000115.1:0-2852 GCA_050698195.1 Gaiellaceae bacterium | reverse complement strand
TTCCGGCGACGCGGCGCGCCCTCGAGCGCGCGCAGGAGACGGTTGGGCAGATCGAGATCGAGGAGCTCTCCGACCTCGGAACCGTCTCCCTCGTGGGCGCGGGAATGCGCTCGAATCCCGGCGTCGCCGCCCTGATGTTCCGCACGCTCGCGGAGGAAGCGATCAACCTACGGCTGATCTCGACCTCGCCGATCAAGATCTCCTGCCTCGTCGGCAGGGCGGACCTCGAGCGCGCAGTGCGCGCGCTCCACGCCGTGTTCCTGGAACGGGAGGCAGGGACGCACGAGACATGAGTAGGCTCGGCGAGCGGAGATGAGCGGGCCCACGCCGACCGCCGCAACGCCACCTCGGCGAGCGCGCCCGAAGCGCACGATTCTCGTCTGGATAGTGCTCGGCGTCGCGGGGCTCCTGCTGCTCTTGACCGCGTTCGCCGTCTGGGTCGATCGGGTCGCGCTCAACACCGACGTCTTCGTCGACACGAGCACCGAGCTGATCGAGGACGACGCGATCCGCACGGCGGTCGCCACCAGGGCTGTCGACGAGCTCTTTGCGTCGGTCGACGTCGAGGCCGAGGCCGAGGAGATCCTTCCGGAGGACTACAAGGGGCTCTCCGGGCCCGCGGCCGCAGGGCTCAGAGAGGCGTCCTACACGCTCGCGAGCCGCGCGCTCGAGCAGCCCCGACTGCAACGCCTGTGGGCCCTGTCGCTCGAGCAGTCGCACCGTACGCTCGTCACGGTGCTCGAGGGTGGCGGCGACACCGTCTCGGCCGAGGGAGGGGTCGTCACGCTCGACCTTCGGCTGATCATTCTCGAGACCGCCGACCGCATCGGCATCCGGGAACAGGTGGAGGGCCAGCTCCCGGCGGACGTCGGTCGGATCGAGATCCTGCAGTCGGACGAGCTCGACACCGCGCAGGACGCATTCCAGCTCTTGAACACGCTCGCGTGGGTGTTGCCGCTCCTGACGCTCGGGACTTTCGCTCTCGCCCTGTGGCTCGCCGGCGATCGGCGGCGCGCCGTGCGGAGGATCGGAATCATCACCTTCTTCGTGGGCCTGCTCGGGCTCGTCGCCGCTAACGTCGTGGGCAACTACGTCGTCGACTCGCTCGTCTCCGAGACCGAGACCCGCGCTGCAGCCGGCAACGTCTGGGACATCCTCACCGAGCTCCTCCGGCACTCGTTCCGGTGGCTGATCGTGATCGGTCTGCTGTTCGTCGTCGCCGCCTGGCTCGCCGGGCCGGGACGCCGTGCACTCGCCGTCCGCCGGACGTTCGCGCCGTTCGTCCGCGAGCGGGTGTGGGCATACGCAGGCCTGGCGGTCGTCGCTCTGATCCTGCTCCTCACCGGCCCGGTCGGCGACTTCACACGGTTCCTCGTCGTCGTCACGCTCGTCGCGCTCGGCGCTGCCTGGATCGAGCTGATTCGGAGGCAGACGATGGCCGAGTTTCCGGGCGCGTCGGCGCCGGCCGTGTGGGCGGAGCTCCGCACACGGGCCACGAGCTGGTGGGACGCGCAGCGGGAAGCGCGCGAGGCTCGCGCGCAGCCCCCGCCCACCCACACCGGTGCGACCCACCTGACGGCCCGCCTCACCGAGCTCGCCGGCCTCCATGCGAGCGGCGCGCTGACGGACGAGGAGTACGCGGCCGCGAAGACCCGCGTGCTCGCGGGCGACTAACCGACGGCAGGCCCCGAGGCCGCGGCGCCGAACTCTCGGCCGTGGACTCGAACGCCTTCGAGGCGCTCGTCGTCGCGGCGATCTGGATCGCCGTGGTCGTCGCGCTGCGGTTCGCCCTCAAGCTCGCATTCGGCCGCTACGAGCGCAGGCTTGCCGAGCGCGATCCCGCGATCGCGGCCCGCCGGCGCACGACCTTCAGCTTCCTGCTTCGCGTGGTCGTCGCCCTCGTCGCGCTCCTCGGCGCCTGGAGCGTGCTCTCGATCTTCCCCGTGACACAGGAGGTCGCACGCGCCTTCCTCGCCTCGAGCGCGGTGTTGGCCCTGATCGCCGGGCTCGCGCTCACGACTCCGCTCAGCAACCTCGGCTCCGGGGTGCTCCTCGCCTTCACGCAGCCGGTGCGCCTCGGCGACCGGATCTCGGTCGGCGACCACACGGGCGTCGTCAGCGACATCTCGCTGAGCTACACGACCCTGGTCAGCGACGAGGACCGCTACGTCTACGTCCCCAACCAGATGATGGTGTCGACGACGCTGGTGAACCGCTCGGTCGGAGATCCACGGCGCACGGTGGCGGTGCAGCTTCCCGTGCGGCTCGGGGCGGAGCTCGAGGAGGCGCGTCGGGTCGTGGGCGAGGCTGCCTCGCGCGTGCCCGGCGCAGACAGGCTGACCCTGGACGTCCAGGTCGGAGAGGTCGCCGAGAAGACCGTCTGGCTTAACGTCGTCGGGTACGCGCCGGCGGGCTCGAACGTCGCGCGCATCGCCAGCGAGATCCGCCAGCACGCCCTCGCGGCGCTCGGCGAGGCAGGACTGCTTCCCGCAGCCGGCTAGTAGCGAACCTTCGAGCCAGGTCCCGAACGGGTGCCAAGTTACAAGTTGTTACTTGGCGCTCCTCGCTCAAAGCTCGAGGCGCTCGCCGGGTCTGACACGGACCTCGACGTCGGCCGCGCTCGGCACCGTCGAGGTCGACGACGACCGTCGCGTGGCCGAGGCACTCGATCCGCACGCTGGGAACGCCGGACGCGAGGGTCGGACCAGTAGGTCCGGCCCCCCGAGCGGTCCTCGGACGCAGTCCTTCGGGCGCGGCGCCTCGGGAAGCGACGCGAGCTTCTTCAAGGTGTTTCGCGTGGGGGAACCATGGTTCCCCCACTGAGCATCCTCCTCAGACGCAGTCCTTGAGAC
>JBOHBD010000114.1:0-3014 GCA_050698195.1 Gaiellaceae bacterium | reverse complement strand
GTGCCGCTCGCCGTCGTCACCGCCATCGTCGGCTACGCGCGCGGCGAGCTCGTCTTCGAGGGCCGTGCCGGGCACGCCGGGACGACGCCGATGAGCGTGCGCGACGACGCGCTCGTCGCGGCGTCCGAGGCGGTGCTCGCGATCCGGGACGCAGCGCGAGCGATCGAGGGAGCCGTCGCGACGGTCGGCCGGCTGACGGTCGAGCCCGGCGGGAGCAACGTCATCCCCGGGCGCGTGCGGATCTCGGTCGACGCGCGGGCACCGGACGCCGACCGACTGGACGAGCTGGTGGGTGCCATCGGCATCGAGCCCGCGCAGCGGACGCCGCCCGCGGCGATGGACGACGAGCTCCGCTCGGTTCTCCGCGAGGAGATCGAGCGGCGCGCCCTGCCGTTCATCGAGCTTCCGTCCGGTGCAGGGCACGACGCAGGGATCCTCGCCGCGGCGGGTGTCCCGAGCGCGATGCTCTTCGTCCGCAGCTTGAACGGAGGCGTGAGCCACTCGCCCGACGAGCTCTCTTCCGACGAGGACGTCGCGCTCGCCGTGGAGGTGCTGACGGCAGCGCTCAGCCGGGTCGCCGGCTCTCCCTGAAGACGATCTCCTGGGCGCCTTCCCACAGCAACCGGCGCCCGAGCTCTCGCAGGTTCTCGTTCCCCTCGAGGATCGTCGCGAAGTGGTTCCCCGCGAGCGCGCCGGCCTTGCTCGCGAACGCGACGTACCCGTAGGCGAGCAGGAGCTCGGTCTCGCTGACGCTGCCCGGGTAGAAGATCAGCTCGCCGGGGCTGGGATAGCGCGTCGCGTTCTCGGGGCCGATGCCGACGTCGAGGTCCCCCATCGGGATCCAGCCGCCCTCCCCGCTCCAACGCACGTGGATGATCCTCGACTCGAGCGGGAGCATCCGCCGAAAGGCCGCGACGGTCGTGGGTGCCGCGTCGTCTTCGAATCGGGCGCCGAAGGAGAGGCCGCCGGCCGAGATCTCGAGCACCGGCCGACTCTAGCGCTGAGCGAGCCAGGCGCCGAGAAGCTGTCGCTCGTCCTCCGTCATCCCCGTCGCGTTTCCGGGCGGCATGGAGCGGGTCAGCACGGACTGCCGCTCGATGTCGTCCGCGCGGGCCGTGATCTGGGCCTCGGTCTCGAGCCGGACGCCGAGTGGAGCGGTTGTCCCGGAATGGCATGTCGCACACCGATTCGCGATGACCTCCCGCACCTGGGCGAACCCCACCGGGCCGGTATTCGCGGGAGCGGGCTCGTCGGGCTCGAGCCAGAACGCGAGCGCGACGGCGGCGACGGCGGCGGCTCCGGGGATCCACCACGCCCGCCGCCCGGCGTGCCAGAGGTTGAAGAAGTGCCGAACGCCTGCCAGGAGCGCCGAGATCACCACCAGCGCGAGCCAGGCGTCCTCGTGCCCGAAGGTGAAGGCGAAGTGGCCCGCGAGCATCGTGAAGAGCACCGGCAGCGTGAGGTAGTTGTTGTGGACCGAGCGCCGCTTGGCCTCGAGCAAGGGCGTGGGATCGGGCTCGCGGCGCTCTGCCATCGCGCGGACGAGCTTCCGGTGGGCGGGGATGATCACGACGAGGACGTTCGCGGCCATGATCGTCCCGACCATCGCGCCGACCTGGAGGTACGCGGCGCGGGCGGTGAAGAGCTCGGTCGCCCCCCACGCGGCGAGCGCGAAGAGCGCCACGCCGATCGCCGCGAGACCGAGCTGGCTCCGCTGTCCAACGGTCCGGCAGAGCGCGTCGTAGACGACCCAGGCGAGCACGAGCCCGCCGACGGAAAGCCCGATCGCCTGCCAGCCGGCGAGGTCTGCGACCGTCGGATCGACGAGCCGCAGGTCCGCGTCGAAGTAGTAGAGGACGACCATGAGGGCGAAGCCCGAGAGCCAGGTCGTATAGGCCTCCCACTTGAACCAGTGCAGCGGCTCGGGCATCTCCGCAGGTGCGAGGCGGTACTTCTGCGAGTGGTAGAGACCGCCGCCGTGGACGCCCCAGAACTCGCCGGCGATCCCCGCTTCGGCGTCCGCGGCGCGCCGAGGAGGCCGCAGCGAGAGGTCGAGCCGGACGAAGTAGAACGACGCGCCGATCCAGGCGATCCCGGCGGTGACATGGAGCAGTCGGAGGCAGACGTCGAGGACGTCTCTCAGGTACGGGTCCACCTGTCCCTCGCGATCGCGATCAGCTCGCGGCACCCGGTTTCGAGCTCCTGCTCGCGTGTGCGGCCGATCCGCTCGCGGAGCACCTCCAGGATCTCGCGCTTGGGGCGGCCCGCGACGAAGACGACGAAGCGGAAACCGAACTTCTCCTCGTAGACCTGGTTCAGGTAGGCGAGATCGGAGAGCACCGCGGGATCCGCGTCGGTCCCCTGCTCCGACGCGGAGCGCACCGAGAGCCTCTTCGCCCCGATCGCGGGGTGGGCGTTCAGTGCCTCGATCTTCTCGTCGTCGTCGAGTGCGAGGAGGACGTCCTCCGCTTGTCCGAGGGGATCCTCCAAGCCGGCCAAGCGCTCGACGAGCCGCGTGCGGCCCTCGAGGAGCTCGGAGAGCTCTTCGAGCGTCAGCTGCCTCGGTAGCTCGCGCATCCGTACGGCGACACGAGGAGGGGGATGTGGTGATGACCCTCGCCGAGCTCGACCTGGAGCTCCACTCTGGTGAAGAACGGCGACGGCGGATGGAAGACGAGCGAGTACGTCCCCGCGTCGAGCCCCTCCACGAGCTGCTCGATACGGCCGTCTTCGTCGGTCCACTCGGACGCGAGGCACTTCTCGAACCGATCTCCCGCCACGAAGAGCTGGACGTTGACGCCCTGCGCCGGCCTGCCGGCCGCGGTGTCGAGGACGTGGGTCGAGATGGACGCGCTCACGCGGCGAATCTTCGCGCCTGTTCGCGGTGGGCGCGAGCGATCTCGGACTCGTCGGCACGGACGAGCGCACCTTCGCGAACGACCTCCTCGCCACCGACCACGAGCCTGTCGACGCGATGGGGCGCGGAGAAGACGAGGCCCGCGACGGGATCCTCC
>JBOHBD010000113.1:0-3545 GCA_050698195.1 Gaiellaceae bacterium | reverse complement strand
ACACGTCGCTGGCGCTCGACGGCGACGGCCACCCGCACATCAGCTACCAGGACTTCACGACCGGCGCTCTCAAGTACGCCCGCTTCGACGGCACGAGCTGGCAGCTCGAGACCGTCGACACGGGCTTCGTAGGTTTCTGGAATTCGCTGGCACTCGACGGCGACGGCCACCCGCACATCAGCTACCACGACCTCTCGGACTTCACGACCGGCGATCTCAGGTACGCTCGCTTCGACGGCACGAGCTGGCAGCTCGAGACCGTCGACGGCGACGGCGACGTAGGTCGCTTCACGTCGCTGGCGCTCGACGACGCCGGCAACCCGCACATCAGCTACTACGACGACACGAACGACGCTCTGAAGCACGCCGCAGGCTCCCTCGTGACGGACAGCGACGGCGACGGGGTCCCGGACGAGGCCGATCCGGACACGGTCGGCGCCATCGTCTCAGGCCTGAGCGCGGACGACTTCAACGCGCCCGGGAACCAGACCGCGCTCCTCTCCCGGCTCGAGGAAGCCGAAGCGCTGATCCAGGACTGGTACGAAACGGGCGACACCGTCGCCCGCGACGAGGCGATCCGGCAACTCGAGAACCTGCTCCGCCGCCTCGACGGCTGCGGCACGAGCCCGGACTCGAACGACTGGATCACCGACTGCACGGCGCAGATCGAAGTGCGGGGGGCGATCCAGACGATCATCGACACGCTGCTGGCTGCGTGATGAGAAGAGCGATCCGAAGGGAGGACTCGATGTCTTTCATGAGACGCACGTGCTCGGTGTCGTCCTCGGGGTGTCTTGCGTGCCGCCGTCGGCGCCGGGCTCGCCGTCGCGATGACCTACTCCGACGTCATTCACGCATGCGCCCAGAAGAACGACGGCAAGCTACGGCTGGTCGACGGGCCGGGAGACTGCCGGCCCTCGGAGAACGCCGTCGAGTGGAATCGCGAGGGGCCGCCCGGCCCATCCGGGCCGCCTGCCGCTTCTACACGCGCTTTACCTCGGTTCTCGTGGTCGCCGGGACGAGACATCCGCGGCAGCGTCATCTTCTGTGATGCGGGGGACATCGCCACTGGCGGAGGACACCAATTCCAGGGCCTCGGAGCCGGACCAGATCCGGTCGGCGTCGTCACCGAGGACCGGCCACTCATCCTGAGCGGCGTCGCGCGGGCTGGCGTGCGTTTGCCGCGGGCCAGGGCAGCGGCGACACGTTCGAGAACGACGGTGGCCTCATCGTCTACGCGCACTGCGCCGACGTCGCGTCCTGAGCGGCGCTCGCCCCCACGCGGACCTGCCGTCGGGTGGGGGCGAGCGCGCAGTACGTGAGTCTCGCTTTACTCAGCGCGGCCGCGACTCGCGCGTGGCAGCTAACGATGCCGGTGCTCGGACGCAACGATCGCGTGCGGCGAACAGGCGTCGGAGAACGGCGAACCGCGCTCGACGTGTCAATCGACGGAGCCGGCAGGCACGACCCACTCACACGGCTGACCGGTCACACCCGCGATCCGATCGAAGTCCGCGCCGTAGTGGAGCACGACCAGGTCGCGCGCCTCGGCAGCCGCCGCGACCAGCAGATCGGGAACCTTGCGGCCGCGCTGATGCCTGGCCGCGAGCAGCCTCTGCACCTGGCGCGCGCGGCGGACGTGCTCCGCGGTGGTCTCGATCAGTGGGAAGACCTCGAGCGACTGCATCAGCCCGTCCCACTCCCGCACGCTCCGCGCCGAGTAGCCGACCTCGAGATCGCTGATGCCGGCGCGGGCGAGCTCGCCGCGTTCTGCCCGCGGCTCGATCGCCTCGCGAACCCGTGCCTGCCCCAAACGGGTCAGCACGCTCGTATCGACGAGGTGAGTCAGCGCCACGCGTCCTCGCGGTCGGCGAGACGAGCCCGCGCGAGACGGCCGAGCGATCTCTTGACGCTTGCGGCCTCGCTGCCGGCGGCGCGCCGCAGCGCCAGGTTCACCGTCTCCTTGATCGTCGCCGTCCCCAGCTTCGACCGCGCCAGACGCAGGGCTTCCTCATCGATGTCCACCAAGTGCTTGCTCACGCGAGCAATATATACGATCGTAGGTCGATATATCCACGCGCTGGTCCTTCTCGCTTTCGGCACTGGCGAACGCACTGGCGCACGGCGACAAGAATCCCTGCAAATCGCCAGTTTCGCGCCGATCTCGAAAACCGTTAGGGGTGCAAGCCTCTCGAGGGTTCAAATCCCTCCCCCTCCGCTGTATCCACGCGGGTCTGCGCGGCATCGCCTTGTCCAGACCCGACAACACGCGGTCTGCTTGACCGCCGCGTCCCGTCCACCACAGTCCATAGGGATCCAGAGGCTTGTACCGGACTGGTGAACGCTGGCGAACGACTGGCGAACGGCGGCTGTCACGCCGGTTACTGCAGGGACAACATAGAAGGCGTCCGCAAATCCCTTTGTGCAGGTCAACAACGACCGCTTCGGGGCGCGCCTCGTGCGCACAGCGGTTTCCAGGCCACTCGCGACGACGGCCTTGGCGGGATCAGCTGCCCGGTGTGGCGCCCTCGGCGAGCGCTGATCGCAGCAGCGCGCGTGCGGACCAGCGCATGACCTCGACCGCCCTCCTTCGGGAGAGCCCAGTGATGTCGGTGAGGGTGACGAGCGCCTCGATGCCGACCGCCACCGACAGCGCATGCACGAGACGCGCGAACGCGGGCTCGGGCAGGCGCTCGCGGAGAGGCGAGAGTGCGTCCTCGATCCAGATGAGGCGCCGCCCCTCGCGCAGCACGAGCTCTCCTCGGACCGCGGGGTCGGGCTCGAGGGACAGCAGCAGCATCGTGCGGTACGTCTGCTCGTTGTCGAGGAAGATGCGCGCCAGCGCTTGGACGACGGCGTCGAGCCGCGCTTCCGGATCTGCCGGCGGGTCCGAGCCGAGCAGCGAGGGCGCCTCGATCTCCGGGTGCGCTGCGACGATGAGCTCGCGGTGGTTCGGGAAGTAGCGGTAAGCGGTCGCGCGTGAGATCGTCGCGGCGGCCGCGGTCTCCTCGACCGTCGGGGTCACGCCCTGCGCGAGCAGCTCGCGTGCCGCGGCGATCAGCGCCTTGCGCGTGCGCGCCTTCTGGTTACGGCGGCCTGTTCCTTCATATGAGATTGACATACTCAACATGATACTCTAGTCTCATAAACTAGGGCTGATCAAGCTCTTTCACAGGAGAGCCAGCTTCCTCACCACTTTGAAACGGCGGGATGAGGCCCGCGCCCTGGCGCTGCGGGCACTCGATCATGCTCACGGCGCTGGCCTGACGCTCGGCGTCCTGCTGGGGTTCGAGGCGATCGCCGGAGTCGCTATCGCCTCGGGAAAGCCCGAGGTGGGCGTCGTCCTCTGGGGCAAGGCGGAGGGTTTGCGCGACGAGATCGGCTATCCGACTCCTGTCTTCGAGGTGGCGCCCTTCACGCTCGACCTCGACTTGGCCCGACGGCAGCTCGGCACCGAACAGTTCGAAGAACTGCTCGAGCAGGGACACGACGTGCCGCTCGAACGTGCCCTCGACTACGCGCGCCAAGTCTGACACGAGCTCGTC
>JBOHBD010000112.1:0-4468 GCA_050698195.1 Gaiellaceae bacterium | reverse complement strand
CAGCCGGCCCTCGCCGCCGGGGAACAGCGTCGCCGCGACGTCCTCGAAGCTCTCCGCCACCGCGGCAAAGGTCTCGGCGAAACGCTGCTCGACCGTCTCGGCGAGCTCCGTCCGCAGCTGCTCGAGCTCCTCGAGGCTTCGCTCGAGGTCTTCGCGCTGCCTCTGGAGATCCGAGAGCCGCTCCTTCTCCGCGTCGTACTCCTCGCGCGCGAGCGGATTCACCTGGCCGAGAGCCTCGCGCCTCACCTCGAGCCGCTCGGCCCGTGCGACGAGCTCGTCCCGATCGTCCCCTTCGGCGGGCTCAGCCTCCTCCGACTCCAGCCTTCGCCGCGCATCCTCGATCTCGGCGTCGAGCCGGGCGAGCTCGACCTCCGCAGCCGTCACGCGCCCGGTGGCCTCCTCCAGCTCCTGCCGCAGCCCCACCTCGGACGCCCCCAGCCCGCGAAGCTCTTCACCGAGCTCCCCGGATCTCATTGCGCCGGCGTCGACCCGCGCCCGCAAGGGTGCGTCGAGTCGCTCGGCGACGCGTTCGGCCCCGGCAAGCGCGGTGACCAGCGCCTCGACGATCGTCGCCATCCGCCGGAGGCGATCACGGTCGATCGGCGGTCGCGTCAGGGCGGAGGGACGGCCGCCGAGCGCAGCTTGTGCACGCCGCGCCGTCTCGCCCGTCTCGTCTGCTCTGGCTGCAGCGGCCTCTGCGCGTCGCGCGAGATGAGCCTCCTGGGCGGCGATCTCCCGCCGCCGCGCTTCGAGCTCGAGCATGACGGCCTCGGCAGTCTCACCCGCGAACCAGAGCTCGCCACGCGCAGGGTCGTACCCGAATCCCTCGCGGGTCACCGACGGTACGGAGACGCCGAGAAGCTCGTCGCGGGACACGACCGGGAACTCGTCGACGAGCTGCTGCAGGTTGCCCCCGGCGAGCACCGTGAGGCTGCCCAGACCTTCTGCGCGAGCACTCTCGAGGAGAGCGAGCGCCGCCTGTGCGTCGTCGGCGAGGACGGCAGAGGCGCGAGCGCGCAGGGCGGCGGCTACCGCACGCTCCGATCCCGGCACGACCTCGAGCGCCCCGAGCACGAGTCGCGCGCCCCGCTCCGCCAGCGCGCGGGCGGCCGGAGGGAGTCCTTCCTGCTCCGCCAGCACGCGCTCGAGCGAGCGCAGGCGCTCGCAGGCCAGGCGAGCCTGGTCGGCCAGGTCGTCCCGCTCGATCGCTGCCCCGCGCGCGGCTGCCGCAGCCTCCGTCGCTTCGCGCTCGAGACGGCCGCCGTCGTCCGCCTCCCGACCCGTCGACGCGCCGAGCGCCGCAAGCTCGCCCTCGAGGCGATCTCGAAGCGCGCTCGCCGACTCGCTCCGAAGCTGGAGCCGCTCACGCCCGCCCTGGAGGCGGTACAGCGCGGCGACCGCCGCTTCGCGACGACCGGCCGCATCGGAGAGCTCGTCCTCCGCGCGGGTCCGGTTGGCCAGCAGCCCTTCGAGGCGCGACTGCGCCCCGCGCCTCGCGAGAGCCGCGTCGTCCCGTCGACCCTCTGCCTCGCCTCTGCGCCGATCGGCGTCCGAGAGGTCGAGCTCGGCGACTCTCGCGCGCAACGCGGCGATCTCGACCACCAGCTTCTCGGCACGCTCGGCGGCGGTCGCCTGCAGCGCGAGCGGCCGCAGCCGCTTCCGCACCTCCTCCTCGACGTCGCGCGCGCGCTCGACCTGGAGCGCGACTCGCGCGAGCTTCAGCTCGGCACGGTGCCTCCGACGCTTGAACTTCCCGAGCCCCGCGGCCTCCTCGACGAGCGCCCGCCGGTCCTCGGGCTTCGACGCGAGCACCTGCTCCACCTTGCCCTGGCCCACGACCGAGTGCATCGCGGGGCCGAGACCGACGTCGGCGAGGAGCTCGACGATGTCCGTCCGCCGGACGGCTGCCCGGTTGACGAGGTACTGGCCCTCGGCGCCGCGGACGAGTCGCCGCGCGATCGAGACCTCGCTGAAGTCGAGATCGGGCCACTCGCCGTCTTCGTTGTCGAAGACGAGCTCGACCTCGCAGTGGTCGGCCGCGTTCCTGCCGGCCGCGCCCGCGAAGAGGACGTCGTCCGGCTTCTCGGCCCGGAGCTCGGACGGGGTCAGCGAACCGGCGGCCCAGACGACGGCATCCGCGATGTTCGACTTCCCGGACCCGTTCGGGCCGACGACGACAGCCACCCCCGGCTCGAGCGAGATCTCGAGCGGTTCGGGGAACGACTTGAAGCCGCGGATCTTGATCGACTTCAGGTGCACCGGAGGCGCATTCTCGCGACGCGCCCGGACGGCCTCTCAGATGCGATCGGGCGACACCCCGAGAGCGTCGAGCGCCTGGCGAGCCGCCTCTTGCTCGGCAGCCTTCTTCGTCGAGCCGCGGCCGACTCCCAGCTGGACACCCGCGACGTGCGCGGCACAGACGAAACGCCGGTCGTGCGGCGGCCCCTCGACCTCCAGGACGGTGTAATGCACGTGACGGCCCGAGCGCGCCAGCGCTTCCTGGAGCTCCGTCTTGTAGTCGACGTGGCTGGAGCGCGCGTACTCGATCTTCTCACCGAACGCGTCGACGATCGCCGGCTCGATGCGCTCGAAGCCGTGCTCGAGGTAGAGCGCGGCGATGGCGGCCTCCAAGACGGCCGCGAGGACGTTGCGACTCCGCGAGATGCGCTTGAGCTCGTCGGACGCGATCTCTCCCGCGTAGTCGAGGAGGCGTTCTCCGAGGGCGAGCTCCTTCGCGACCGCCGCGCAGCTCTGGCGCGAGACGACGTGGGCGCGGATCTTCGCGAGCCGGCCTTCCGACGCGTCGCCGAAGCGGTCGAAGACGGCGCGGGCGATCGCCAGCTCGAGAACGCTGTCCCCGAGGAACTCGAGGCGCTCGTAGGACTCGGCGCGGTCGTCCGCCCAGGACGCGTGTGTGAATACCTGCTCGAGGCGTGCCCGGGGCAGGTCCGCGATCAGGCGGCCGAGCTCGGCAACCCCGGTGCTTCGGGCTCTACTCCTGGTGTGCGATGACGTAGTCGATCGCCTTGCCGACGGTCGTGAGCTCCCGAGCGTCGTCGTCGGGGATTTTGAGCCCGAACTGGTCCTCGAGATCCATGACGACCTCCACGAGATCGAGCGAGTCGGCGCCGAGGTCCTCCTCGAAGGAAGCCTCCTCGGTGATCGCGCTCTCCTCGATGCCGAGCTTCTCGCTCAGCGCGCCCTTCACCTGCTCGAGAATCTCCTCACGCGAGTGTGCCACTTGAGAACCTCACCTCTTCGCCGTCGGGTTCGTAAAGCGCGCGGACTCTAACACGGAACCGGCGAGGCGCTCCTCCAGTCGTCCTACGACGTCGTGCTCGACGCCGAGCGCGGCAAGACGGATCGCGTTCGCGATCGCGACACGCGAGCTCGACCCATGGGCGATCACGACGAGACCGCGGAGTCCGAGGAGGTAGGCGCCCCCGTACGTCTCCGGATCGAGGCGCTTACGGACCTGCCGTGCGGCCGGGCGTATGAAAAGGCCACCGAGCTTCCCCCGCAGCGACGAGCCGAGCTCGCCGCGGAGCGAGTCGAGAACGCTCCGGATCGTCCCTTCGACCGCCTTCAGAGCGACGTTGCCCGTGAAGCCGTCGGTGACGACGACGTCCGCGTCGCCCTCCAGCAGCCGGCGGCTCTCGATGTTGCCTCCGAACCGGAGCGCGCTCGCACGCAGGAGCTCGTTCGCCTCGAGCGTGAGCTGGTTCCCCTTCTCGTCCTCCTCGCCGATCGAGAGGAGCCGCACCTCGGGCCCCGGAGCCTCCAGGATCTCCTCGGCGAAGACCGTGCCCATGTGACCGAACTGCAGGAGGTGCTCGGGCCGGGCGTCTGCGTTCGCACCCGCGTCGATCAGCACCGTCGGACGTCGTCGCGCCGGGATGACGACCGCGATAGCCGGCCGGTGGACGCCCGGCAGGCGACGGATGTGAAGGAGCGATGCAGCGAGCATCGCGCCGGTGCTTCCCGCCGAGACGACGGTGTCGGCCTCGCCGTCGGCGACAGCGCGAACGGCTCGCACGAGCGACGAGTCAGGCTTGGCGCGTACCGCTTCCACCGGATGCTCGTCCATCTCGATGACGTCGGGCACTTCGACGAGCGGCAGTCCTAGCGTGTCGAGCCCGGAGGGCCCGTAGATGACGGGCTGAAGGTCGGGCGACGCGGCTGCTGCGGCGCCCGCGACGACCTCGTCGGGCATGTGGTCGCCGCCCAAGGCATCGACCGCGATGCGAGTCATCCGAGGACGGTTACGGAGCCTGGATCCGAATCGGCTCGATGTCCCGACCCTTGTACGTCTTGCAGTTCGGGCAGACGCGGTGGGGTCGCTTCGGCTGGTGGCAGGTCGGGCAGACGTTGACGCGCGGCGCCTCGATCGAGTGCTGCGCGCGGCGCTTGTCGCGCCGCGCCTTCGACGTCTTCTTCTTCGGGACTGCCATGAGCGGCCGCCGAGTGT
>JBOHBD010000111.1:0-9244 GCA_050698195.1 Gaiellaceae bacterium | reverse complement strand
CAAGACGCCTACGCCGCCGACGAGACGTGGCTCGCGTCCCTCGTCGCCCCGTTGCGGGCCGACGCGAACGTCGGAGGCGTCTACGGGCGCCAGCTCCCGCACGAGGATGCGATCCCGCCCGAGCGCTACTTCCTCGACTTCCTCTACGGGCCGCGACCCCGCACCCAGCGCCTGACGGACCCGGAGCGGCTCAGCTTCGAGGCAACCCTCTTCTCCAACGTCAACGCGGCGATCCCGCGCGCGGTGCTCGAGCAGTACCCGCTCGCCGACGAGGTCGTCATGAGCGAGGATCAAGAGTGGTCCCGTCGCGTCCTGCTCGCCGGGCTCGAGATCGTCTACGAGCCTCGCGCAGCAGTCCGGCACTCCCACGCCTATACCGTCTCCGGCGCCTTCCGCCGCTTCTTCGATTCCGGAGCCTCGGCGGAGCGCGCGTACGTGAGCGAGGCCCGGGCGTCCCGCGTCGCGCTCCGCCGGGCGGGCATCCGCTACGGGTTGGGCGAGATCCGCTGGCTCTGGCGGACCGGGCGACGGCGCTGGCTGCCGTATTCGGCCGTCTACGAGTCGGCGAAGTTCGCGGGCCTGCAGCTCGGGCTGCGGCACGAGCGCATACCCCTACCGCTGAAGAGGCGGTTGAGCCAGCTTCCGAGCCACCCGGAGGCGGTCGCGCAGGACAGGGCGCGCGACGCTTCGAGGCTCAGCATCTGCCTCGTCTACGACCATCTCTTTCCGCAGACCGTCGGAGGTGCCGAGCGCTGGATGCGCGACCTCGCCCTCCACCTCGCCGCCAGCCCCCACGACGTGACCTACCTGACGATGCGCCACTGGGACAGGGCCGACGCGCCCCACCTCCCCGGTGTGCGCATCCTCGGTCTCACCCCCGCAGGGCGCGTCTACCGCCAGGAGCGGCGCACCCTGATGCCGCCCCTGCGCTTCGGCCTCGCCGTCGCGCGCCATCTCTGGCTCCACGGCTCGAGCTACGACGTCGTCCACATGGCGTCGTTCCCCTACTTCCCGCTGCTGGCGGCGAACGCGATCGGACACCGCCGCAAGTACGAGCTCGTCGTGAACTGGATCGAGGTCTGGACGAACGAGTACTGGCGCAGGTACGCAGGGTCTCTCATCGGGACGATCGGGTGGTACGTGCAGAGGGCGTGCGCGGTCATGCCGCACACGGCCTACTGCCTGTCGCGACTGCACGCCGACAGGCTCGTCGCAGCCGGCTACCCGGGGACGCCCGTGATTCTTCCCGGTCTCTACGCCGGCCCGGTCGTGCCCACGCCTGCCGGCCGTGTCGATCCGGCGCTCGTCGTCTACGCCGGCCGTCATGTGCAGGAGAAGCGCATCGACGCGCTCGTCCGCGCGTTTGCGGTGGCTCGCGAACGACGTGCAGACCTCCACCTCGAGCTCTACGGCGACGGCCCGCTTCGGCAGCACGTCGAAGGCCTCGTCCGCGAGCTCGGGCTCGACTCCTCCGTCCGTCTGCTCGGCCGGCGGGAGGAGGACGAGGTCGAGCTCGCGATCGCGCGGGCCGCGTGCCTGGCGACTGCCTCGGAGCGCGAGGGCTACGGGCTCGTCGTGGTGGAGGCCGCCGCGAAGGGCACGCCGAGCGTCGTCGTCGCCGGGCCCGAGAACGCCGCGACCGAGCTCGTCGAGGACGGAGTGAACGGCGTCGTCTCTCCCGACGCGTCACCCGAGAGCCTGGCGCGAGCGATCCATCGGGTGGTCGACGCCGGGCAGCCGCTTCGGGAGTCGACCGCCCGCTGGTTCGCCGAGAACGCGCCGACGCTGCGTGTAGACGCCTCGCTGCAGCTCGTCCTCGACGGCTACGAGGACGGCACCGCGATCACGAGAGCTCGACGATGACGAGATCCGCGCGGTCGACGATCGCCTTCCCGCCGAGCGTCGCCGCTGCATCCGGGGTGCACGTGGGATCCACGACCGCGTAGCGGACGCCGAGCTCGCTCGCGAGCCGGCGGCCTTCTGGTCCGCCCTCCAGCAGCGTCCTCGCGTCTCGAGCGACGGCGAGCCCGTTCGTGAAGCCGACCTGCCATTCCTCCGCCACGATCAGGGTCGGAGCACGCAGGAAGTACGGAACCTGTATGCCGAGGCACCGGTCGGCGACGACGAGGGGCCGGCCCGAGGTGCCCCCTCGTTCGAGCTCGAGCCCGAACGCCTCGAGGGCGTCCACCGTCATCGCTCTCGGCTCGGGCTCCTCGAGCAGGCGCTCGGGCAGACGCAGCCCGATCGATCCCTGCGCGAGCGCAAGGAGCACGACCGCGTACCCCCCGGCGACGAGCCAGCGACGGCCGAGCCGAACCGACGCGACCCCGATCACCATCACCATCGCGACGGCGAGGTAGTAGACGACGCGCCGGTACTCGAACGGCACATGGAGGCGCCAGGACTGGCTGACGAGAACGCTCGCCAGGGCCAGCGCGCCGATCGGGGCGAGCGCAGCATCGCGGCGAAGCACGCGCGAGAGGAGGACGAGAGCCAGGCTCGCCCCGGTGAGCGCGAGAAAGAGCCACGAGAAGTAGTAGTCGATCGTGTCGAGGTCGATCCACTCCCGGTCGAAGAAGCGGTAGCTCACCGGCGATCCCGCGTCCACCGCGAGGAGTCTCAGGTGGACGATCACCCCCGCGCCGATGATCGCGCCGACGCCGACCCCGGCGAGCACCGGTCTCGACATGCCGGCGTGCCACCACGAGCGGAGCGGCGTCCCGCGCCTTCTCGCCAGGCCGAGAGCGGCATCGCCGGCCAGGATGATCGCGAGCACGAGAGCGACGATCCCGGCGCTCACCGAATGCATCGCGGCCACTCCGGCGAGCGAGAAGCCGAGCAGCGACACCGTCCGCCAGCCGCGGCGGCCTCGATACATGAGACCGAGCGCGAGGATCGTCACCGGGAGGAAGGCGAGCGCGAGCGTCGTCGCCAGCCCGTGCCAGTACAAGGGCTCGAGGTGAATCGGCGAGACGGCGTACGCCGCCGCGGCCACGAGACCTGCTCCCGCGCCCCACAGGGCCGCGACCGCGGCGTAGACGGCGAGCGGCGCGACGACCATCGCGAGCACGAGCCCGTCCGCCAGGGCTCGCGACGAGACGCCGTCGAGGATGCGGACGCTCCCGTACACGGCGCCGATCCCGGGGTAGTTCCCCAGCGAGCGGACCTCGCCCACGGCATGCGGGTTGTCGATCAGCAGATGCCCCTGCGACTCGACCTCGTCGGCGTACAAGAGGTAGTACGCCCAGTCCGACCCGGGTGGAGGGAACGGATCGAGAACGTCCCACGACGCCGCGAGCGAGAAGCCGACGATCCCGACGAGGACTGCGATCGCGATTCCCTCGCGCCTGGCCGGCCACGAGACGGCCTCACGTCTCGGAAGCGCGGCTGCCGCGACACCGAGCGCGACGACGAGCGCGGCGACTGCGAGTCGAATCGTGAGCTCGGTCAGCGGGACGCCGACGATCGACACCGTCGTGAGAAGCACCGAGAACGAACCGAGCGCGAGAACCGGCAAGAGCGCGAGCCGGATCGAAGGAGTCCCGACCGCGGCCGGAAGGAACGGGAAGAGCGACATCCCGCAGGCTGCGAGAAGGAGCGCCGTCGCGCCCGGATAGGGCCCGCCGACGAGGAGGCGAAGCGCGCCGTCGACGAGCAGGAGCCCGACCGCGGCGGCCGCGAAGCCGCCCGGCCGCGCGGCGAGCCTCATCGCCGAGGCCAGGGGTGCGCGTCGAGGACCTCGTGCCGGAGCTCGACGCCCCAGCCGGGCCCCGCGGGCACGCGCAGCTCACCGTCGACGATGCTCGGAAGGGCCGTGACGAGCTCGTCGCGCCACGGGACGTCGTCGACGTCGAGCTCGAGGATCCGCGCGTTCGGAATCGTCGCGCACCACTGAGCCGCGATGAAGGTGGCGAGGTGCGAGTAGTAGTTGTGCGGCGCGCACGAGACCTCGAACGTCTCCGCCAGGTCGGCGATCTTCTTCGCCTGGTGGAACCCGTTCCAGATGACGTCGACCGAGGCGACGTCCATCCCTCCCGCCTCCAGGAACGGCCGGAAGCCTCGGCTCCCGTAGAGGTTCTCGCCGGAGCAGATCGGCATCGGCGCCACGTGCCGCACGTGTGCGAGCGCACCGGGATCGAACAGGTCGACCTCGAGCCAGAGGAGGTCGAACGGCTCGAGCGCGCGGGCGACCCGCACGCAGCCTTCGGGCTCGAGGTTGAAGTTCAGGTCGACGATCGGACGTGCCGCGCCTGCCGTGCCCTCCCGGAACGCCTCGAGCAGGCGAACGAGAGCATCCGTGATCGCTTCCGCCTGCAGCGTCCCGCCGCCTTCGCCGAAACCCGGCATGAGCACCTGCGGCTCGTCGCCCGGCACGACGACGTTCGTCTTGAACGCCCCGTACCCGCTCTCGACGACCTCGCGCCCGAGCGCCGAGACGTCCTCGTACGAGGCGAGCTTCGTCGTCCCGGTGACCTCGAAGGCGCGCGCCCTCGTCGTCCCGCAGTGCGACCAGTAGGCCGGAATCGTCTCGCGCGTCGGCCCACCGAAGAGCTCGTACACCGGCACGTCGAGCGCCTTCGCCTTGACGTCGAGGAGCGCGTTCTCGACCCCGGCGATCGCCTTCGCGATCACCGAGCCCGGGCTCTGCCGGGTGTGCCGGTACAGGTCCCAGTAGATTCGCTCGCCCGCTCTCGGGTCGCGTCCGACGACGACGGGGGCGAGGTCCTCGACGATGCCCGCGAGACCGCGCGGCGAGCCGTGCGAGTCGGTGATCTCGGCCCAGCCGACGAGCCCGTCGTCGGTCGTCGCCCTGAGGAAGATCCACGGCCTCCAGCCCGCGTCGCAGAAGAGCGTCTCGAGACTGGCGACCCTCATCGCGCGGGAGGATACGGCGCGCGGCGTACGGTCGGGAGCACCGCCGCGCCCGCGGCGAGCAGTCGCTCGGCCCGCTCCCAGTCCGCCTCGTCGTCCACGTTGAAGCCCTCGTAGCCCTCCGTGAAGAACGGAGCGACAACGCGACCTTCCCGCGTCCCCGTCTCCGACACGACCCGCGTCCACGCGATCTCGAGAGCGCTGTTCTGCGAGTAGACGGGCGGCAACGCCTGGTACTGGCCCGCGTGCCAGGCGACGTCGAGCATGGATTGGTCGAGCAGGGGCCTCATCGTCCGGGCGTCCTCGTCGAGGAGCCACATCTTCCCCGGGTGCTGCTTCACGAGCTCGACCGCGCGCAGCGAGTCGGCCTCGGGCGTCGCGAGGAGCTGGTCGAGCCCCCGGCGCACGGTCTCCGGCCCACGGAAGGGGTTCGTCGCGCGCACGATCGCGAAGAGGTCGCCGGGCTCGTCGAGCCGCTCGAGCGTGAACGTGAGCCACTCGATGTCCGGTGACGTCGAGGTGGCGTACTCCGCGGGGCGCAGGAACGGCACCTCGGCGCCGTACCAGCGCGCGATCTCCGCGACGTCCTCCGAATCGGTCGAGACGACCACACGCGTGAACACGCCGCTCTGCACAGCGGTCTCGATCGCGTAGGCGAGGAGGGGGTGCCCGGCGAGCGGACGCACGTTCTTCCCCGGGACGCGCTCCGAGCCCGAGCGGGCGGGGACGAATGCGACCGCCGTCGGCGTGCTCAACGCAGGCTCAGAGGGCGGCGGCTTGGGCCACGAGCTCGGAGAGCACGGGACAGGGGACTCCGAGGCGCTCACCGGCACGAACCACGGCCCCGGCGATCGCGTCGATCTCCGACGGACGGCCGGCCTGGACGTCCCGGGCCGCGGAGGTCGTCAGGTCGTGGTCCATCTCGATGATCCTCGTCCACTGCGCCGTCGGCATGAGCTTGACGCCGTCGGCCGCGGCGACGGCGCACGCTTCAGAGATCGCAGCCTCCATGCGCGGGCGCCAGTCGATGTCGGTCCGGAGCTGGCCGACGGAGCGCCCGGAGAGCGCGGTCGCGACAGAGAGAACGGCGAGCCGCGCGACCTTCCGCCAGAGGACGCGCTTCTCGTCCCCTTCGACCTCGACCTCGATCCCCGCCCTCCGGAGGATCGCGGCCGCCCGCTCGAGCTCCGATTCGGACAGGTCGTCGGAGGCCATCGTCACGACCGCGGACGGAGTCGTCTGGATGATCTGCACGCGTCCGACGCGGTACGCCTCGAAGCGGGAGAGGCTTCCCGCGGCGACGCGGCCGTCGAAGCGTTCGCGGAGCGGCGCCATGTGCTCGAGCCCGTTCAGCAGCGGAAGGACGACGCCGCCCGCGACCGCGTCGGGCTCGACCCGCCCGAGCGCGTCGTCGAGATCCCGCGCCTTCACCGTCACGAGGAGGAGCGAGACGGGGTGCGACAGGCGCTCGACCACCTCCGCGCGCACGGTGACGGGCTCCGCGCCCTCGGCCTCGAGCGCGATCCCTGCGAGCGCGATCAGCCCGACCGTCTCGGGGGGCCCGACGCAGATCGTGCGGTAGTGCGCCTCGATGAGACGGACGGCGAAGGAGCCACCGACGGCCCCCGGGCCGAGCACAGCCACCGTTCCCTTCATCCGCGGCCTTCGGTTGTCGACATGAGACGCCTCATGTGAGGGTTGGATCGGCGATCAGGTTCACGACTTTTCTCTCGGAATACACGTCGAACGCCTCGATCCCTGCCTCGCGCCAACCGGTTCCCGAATCCTTCACGCCTCCGAAACCCATGTGCGGCTCCGAGCCGTGCGTGCCACCGTTGACGACCACGACGCCCGCCTGCACCGCTTCCGCGAACCGCATCGCTCGATGGACGCTCGCCGTGTGGATCGCCGCCGTCAGCCCGTAGGGGGAGGCGTTCGCCAGCGCGATCGCCTCGTCCAGGCTCACGACGCGATACAAGAGCGTGACGGGGCCGAAGAGCTCGGTGCGCGAGATCCGGGCATCCGGCGCGGCGTCCTCGAGCACGGTGGCGGCGAGGTGGAAGCCCGCCTCGTCGAGCCGTTCGCCCCCGCTCAGAACCGTGGCGCCGGCCGCGACGGCGTCGTCGATCGCCTCGAGAATCCGGCCGAGCGCGGACTCGCTGATCACCGGCTCCGGGGGGAGCGACCGCGCGCCGGAGACGAGACGCTCGCGGAACGCGTCGTAGACCTCGTCGAACACCACGATCCGGCTGGCCGACGCACACCGCTGACCGGCATTCGAGAACGCCGACGCGAGCGCCCAGCGGGTCGCGTTCTCGAGATCCGCGTCGTCGCAGACGACGAGCGCGTTCTTGCCTCCGAGCTCGAGGCAGACCTTCGCCAGCCGCCGTCCCGCCGTCTCGTTGATCCAGCGCCCGGTGCGAGCCGAGCCCGTGAAGCTCACGAGATCGACGTCTGCATGCTCGACGAGGGCAGCGCCCGCCTCCGAGCCGAGCCCCTGGACGACGTTCAGGACGCCCGCCGGCACTCCCGCCTGAAGCGCGAGGTCGGCGAGGTAGAACGCGGAGGCGGGGGTGTGCTCGGACGGCTTCACGACCGCGGCATTCCCGCAGAAGACCGCCGGGAACGCCTTCCACGCCACGTTCGGGAGTGGCGTGTTGAAGCTCATGATGAGACCCGCGACGCCGAGCGGCTGGCGGACCGTCAGCACCGTGCGGTGTCGCATGCTGGCCGTCGTCGTGCGGCCGTACGAACGCCGCCCCTCCCCCGCGACGAAGAGGCCCATCTCGACCGCTGCGTCCGTCTCGGCGCGCGCGAGCTCGAGCGGCTTCCCCGTCTCCTCGACCACGATCTCGGACGCTTCCTCGCGGCGCTCGCGGAGGAGCAGCGCGAGCTCGCGCACGATCTCTCCGCGCTCGACCGGGCTGCGCTCGGCCCACGCAGGCTGCGCCGCTCGCGCCGCCGTGACCGCAGCCTCGACGTCATCCGCCCCGGACCTCGCGACGCGGCAGAGAACCGTTCCGTCCGCAGGTCGGAGCTTGTCGAGCCAGTCGCCCGACATCGGGGTCACGGCCTGTCCGTCGATCAGGTTCGGGACGAGCTGGGTGATCTCGGCCACACCCTTCCGCGAGGATGACTCACCAGGCCGACCAGCCGCCGTCGACCACGACGTTCGAGCCGGTGACGTATGACGACGCGTCCGAGGCAAGGAAGACGACCGCGCCGAGTGCCTCGCTCGCGTCCAGCATCCGGCCCATCGGCACGCGCGTCGAGTAGGCCTCGAGGAACTCCGCGGGCTGGTCGTTCCACACGCCGGCGAGCGTCAGCGTGTTCACCCGCACGCCGTCCTTCGCCCAGTACGTCGCGAGGTAGCGGGTCAGGTTCAGGATCGCCGACTTCGAGACCGAGTAGGCGACCGGCTTGACGAACGTCTCCCCGCTCTCGCGGCGAAACGCGTAGAGGTCCTGGACCGGAGAGAGCAACCCGTAGATCGACGAGACGTTGACGATCGACCCGCGCCCCTCGCGCGCCATCGCTGCTCCCAGGACCTGACAACAGAGGAACGTGCCCTTGACGTTGACGTCCATCACCGCGTCGAACGACGACTCCGGGTACGTCTCGAACGGCCCGACCTCCTCGGCCGGGGCGTCGGGAGGCGAGTCGAGCCCCGCGTTGCACACGAGGAGGTGCGGAACGCCCCAGCCGGCCTCGACCTCTCGTGCCGCCCCCTCGATCGACGCGCGGTCGGTCACGTCGGCCTCGAACAGGCGAACGCCGTCCGGCACCTCTCCCCGCTCGACGTCGAAGACCGCCACGCGCATCCCACGCTCGGCGAGACCCGAGACGTAGACCGACCCCAGCTGGCCCATCCCGCCCGTGACGACGGCGACTCGCCCCGACAGGTCGAAGAGCGGATCGCCCGTCATGCAGCGGTCACGCGTCGCGGGAGCCGCGCGCCGCGAGCTCCTCGGCCGGCTCGACGTCCTCGAGGGCGACGTCCTGCTCGAAGGCCAGCGGTCGGAGCAGGCGCCTTCCCAGGAGACGGTCGAGCTCGTACGGCGGGAGACCGCCGTCGGCGGGCGACTTCGCCGTGAGATCGCCCTCGACGAGAACGTGGCCTACGGGGAGATCGCGCGCGGCCACGAGCTTCTTCCCCATCTTCTCGAGCGGACGCTCCTCGCTCGGGAGGCGCCGCTTCACGCCGTCGCCGAGCGCGTCCGGCACGCGGTGGAGATCCCGCACGAAGCGGCGCATCCCGTCGGGCATCAGCGAGTACGCGTGGTCGGTGCCCTTCCAGGCGTGATTGAGCGTGAAGTGCTTCTCGAAGGCGCGCGCGCCGAGCATGAAGGCGACTGGCGCCATGGCGATGCCG
>JBOHBD010000110.1:0-3321 GCA_050698195.1 Gaiellaceae bacterium | reverse complement strand
AGACCGTCCGCTTCGACCCGCCCGAGCGCGTGCACTTCCGCCTCGCTCGCGGGCCCGTACCGTATGTGGTCGAGCAGTTCCTCCTGCGTGAGACCGAGGAGGGAACCGAGCTCGAGTACAGCGGCGAGCTCGGCACCGATCTCTGGGCGCTCGGGCGCTGGTGGGGGGCGCTCGTCGCGGCCCGCTGGGAAGCGGCGGTTCGCGACTCTCTCACGGCTCTCCAGGCCGAGGCAGAGCGTCGCGAGGCTCGCATGTGACCTCGCCCACGGGGCCGGATGCCGGGATGGCATCCGGCCCGGAGAGGAGGGTCCTAGCCGACCCGCTCGACGGTGATCTCGGCGACGGGATCGCTCCACGCGTGGATCGCGACGAGATCGGTGCCGCCGGCGATGCCCACGTGGTGGTGGATGACGCCGTTCTCCGACAGCGCCGGGTTGCTCGTGCCCGTTCCCGGCTCGCCCGACGACACACCGACCAGGCCCTGACAGGGCGGGACGATGTCGGCGAAGTCCTCCGTATTGACCTCGGTACCGGCGTCGTACCCTGCGGACCGCACGACGACCGCGTCCCCGACGTCCTTCGGCAGTCGCAGCGAGTCGACGCCGGTGAATCCGTCGTTCGTGCAGATGAGCATGCTGGCGAACGCCAGGAACATGGCGCCCTCGGACGCCGTCAGCGTGAGCGTCGCCGAAGGCGCTCCCACTCCTGAGCCGGGGAGGCCGGCCGGGACGAGGGGCGCGCCGGCGGCTTCCACGTCGGCAACGTGCTTGTCCGACTCGAGCCCGGTGATCATGGGGCCGAGGTTCCCGTTCTCGGCGATCTCCTTCAGCCCGAAGCTCGCGGGCTGTCCAACCGTGAACATGCCGGTCGCCGCGCGGTGGGTGGCGACGAGCGGAGGCGTCAGAGGCTGGCCACCGGTCAGATTCGTGATCGTCACCTCGTAGGTTTTGACCGGAGCGCTGGCCGCGGCCGCGGTTACGGCCGCGAGGACTACCGTGCCGGCCGCCGCCAGCGCGACGGCGAGCACGCGAGCGCGTGTTCTCATCGAGACTCTCCCTTCTCGTAGTCGAGACAGGAGTACCCGTCGCGTGTTGCGGGCCGCTTACCCCACCGTGAACAGACGCTTAAGAGAGCGGGGCCGGCCCGATCACGCCGCCGTCTCCTTCCGCTCGCCCACGTACGGGTTGTCCGCGTAGCGCGAGACGAAGCCGCGGCCGACCGCGGTCTTCGCCCGCATCACCGGATGGCCGCTCTCGCGTAGTGGACGCGTGCGTGTCCGTACTGCGAATCGCAGCAACCGAGGTCGGCCGCCGGCAAGTGACCGCGGACGAGGCGCTCGCTTGCGCTGGCCGAGGAGTCGTCTACGCGGCTGGGAAGTAGATGCCGTTCCTGTCGTTCGACCTCGCCCACTCGACCCGGAACGAGACGACACCCGAGAGGAACGGGCCGAGCGATATCGCGTTGACCAGGTCGTGGTAGTCGCGAGAAGGCAGGTCGCGGACGTCCATGACCGCAAACCCGTTTCCGGGATGCGTCGCGACGTCACCCGGATCGATCCCCGACGTCCAGAAGAGGCCGTTCGACTCGATGCCGGGGTTGAAGTCGTGAAATCTGAGAGCCACCCGGGCTCTCGAAGACGTCGAGTCATACGAGCGCGAACGCGCCGTTCCTGCGGCGGTCGTCGGTCGCGACGAACACGCCCTTCATGAAGCGAAGGTCGACCTCGAACGGCAGATGGGCGGTGGCATTCGTCGCCTTGTCGGTGCGCGTACCCATGCCCCGGACGTACGTAAGCCCGACGTGGCCGTTGAAGTCCGTGATCGTGACCGGGTCGTTCGTCGCCGGATCGGGGCCGCCGAGCGGCGGATAGCCCGGGAGCCGGATGTGGATGAACGGTATCTCCGGCAGGATGCCGGGGATCGGGTTGGGACCTGCGGGCTCGAGCATACGCCCGTTGGGAAGACGATTCAAGTGTCACAAACTCGCAGGCGCTCGACGCGGATCCCGTCGCCCTCGGCCGCCTCAACGCTGAATCCGTCGCGGCCCTTGTCGCATCCAAGAAGGTGTGGGTCGCCGAGCCCGCACTGTCCTCGGCCTCTGGGCCGCGGTCGCCATCGCGGTCGGCGTCGTCGGCTGCGGTGGATCGGAGGAGAGCACGCCTGGCGAGGAGGAGAAGCTCGAGAAGGCCCTCGCAGACGTGGATGAGCAGGTGGAGAAGGAAGGCCCGCTCGTCGGCCTGGGCGAGGCGTCGCCGCCGCCCCCTGACGCCGCAGCCTGGAAGACCGACTTCTCGAAGCGTCTCGTTCCGCTCGAAGAATTCCAGTCGGGCGGGCCGCCGAAGGACGGCATCCCGGCGATCGACGAACCCCACTTCACCGCGGCGAAGGAGGTCGACTGGATCGGGGACCGCGAGCCCGTGATCTCGGTGACCGTCGGCGACCAGACCCGTGGCTATCCGATCCAGATCCTCACCTGGCACGAGATCGTCAACGACGAGCTCAGCGGTGTCCCCATCGCGGTCACCTTCTGCCCGCTCTGCAACACGGCGATCGTGTTCGACCGCCGCCTGGACGGCGACGTTCTCTCGTTCGGGACGACGGGCAAGCTCCGAGACTCCGACCTCGTCATGTACGACCGTGGGACCGAGTCCTGGTGGCAGCAGTTCTCAGGCGGCGCGCTCGTCGGGGAGCTGGCCGGCAAGAAGCTGACGCAGCTTCCGGCGCGCATGGTCGCGTGGGAGGAGTTCCGCGAGGAGCATCCGGCGGGCCTCGTTCTCGACAAGGAGACCGGCTTCTTCCGCGAGTACGGCGTCAACCCGTACGCCGGCTACGACAGCGTCGACAGCTCGCCGCTCTTCCCCACGCGGAACACGGACGACGACCGGCTGCCCCCGAAGGAGCGCGTCGTGTACGTCGAGGTCTCCGACGACGCGTTCGCCGTTCCCTTCGCGTTGCTCGCCGAGCAGCGAACGGTCATGATCGAGACGGACGGAGGTGAGCTCGTAGTCCGCTGGCGCGGCGGGGTCGCGTCGGCGCTCGACGACGTGACGATTGCCGGTGGGCGGGACGTCGGAGCGGCGAACGTGCTACTAGACGGCGACCCGGTCCCGTTCAACGAGCCGTTCTGGTTCGCGGTCGCGGCCTTCCGCCCCGATATCGAGATCGTCGACGGTTAGGGCTACTCGACCGTGACGGTCTTCGCCAGGTTCCGCGGCTGGTCGACGTTCAGCCCGCGCAGGCGCGCGATCCGGTACGCGAGCAGCTGGAGCGGGAGGATGGCGAGGACGACCTGCAGGAACGCCGGCGTCTTCGGCACGTAGAT
>JBOHBD010000109.1:0-3776 GCA_050698195.1 Gaiellaceae bacterium | reverse complement strand
CCCGGTCCCAGACCAGCGGGTCGAACGGGGGAAGGAACGCGACCGAGGGCGGCGGCTCCGGCGGCGCCTCCAACAGCTCGACCTCGTCGCGGAGGACGAAGCGCTTGCCGCGCACGCCCTCGATCTCGACGGGAGCGAGCTCGCCCCGCTCGACGAGCTCTTCCCGCAGCGCGTTCCGCCCCGGGTGCTCCGGCCGCCGCGGGTCCGGCTTCGCGGCGCCGAGACCGCCGAAGATGTCTCCGCCGCCGACGCCGAGCAGACCGTGGGCGCGATACCGCGAGAGGAGCTTATGCCGGAGCTGCTCCTTCAGTGGGAGGCTGGGTCGGAGGAGGTCGTCCGGGAGCAGCCGTTCGAGGAGGTCGTAGTAGCGGCGGTTGCCGTCGCGTCGCGCGAGGCCGAGCACACCGGTGACGGCGTAGGCCTCGAGCACGGCGCGTACGGTGTTCGTCGGCATCCCGAACCAGTCGGTCGTCGTCCCGCGCTCGCGCTCGAAGTCGAGCGCCGACAGCGGGCCCTCCGCGCGGATGCGCTCGAGCACCCGCTCGCACCTCGGCGTTCTCGGCGAGGATCCGCGGCGAATTCCGGCTCAGGGTGGCGCGGAACCACGGGTACTCGCTCGCCGGGACGAGGGAGAGTCCCTTGTTGTACGCCTCGAAGACCTCGCGGCGTTCGTAGAGCAGGTCGCACCAGTCGGGGTCGTACTCCGCAACGCGCGCGTGCAGCACCAGGTCGTGGCTCCGGCCGGCAACCGCGAGCGGGTCGAACTGGATCGAGCCGAGCCTGCGGAACACTTCGAGCACGGCGCCCGGGCCCCCCTCGAGAGACCGCGCCGGCGCGAGGAAGTGCCGGGCGACGAGAAAGCGGCGCGCGGCCTCAGCGGTGGTCCTCACCGAGGGGACGCTAGCTATCCGAACGTCGATGCGTCCAGAGCCCTCTGACGGACTCGAACCGTCGACCCCCTCCTTACCATGGCAGTGCTCCATCCTGCGTTGCCTTTTCTGACTACGAAGTGCGAATCGCCTCGCCAAGGTGTCCGACATCGGACGGACGCGGCCGTCGCTGCCAAGGTTCAGACCGTTGCGACGCCGTAACAGTTCCGACCGGCGGCGCGAGAAGCGGCCGCAGTCGCTCGACGACCTGCTCGCGGGTGAGGCCCCGCGCCGATGCGATCAGGTAAAGGCGAACAGTGGTGGGAGGACGACCACGACCGTGGCGGCCCACAGGACGAAGACGGGAAGGTAGGTGGTCTGCCAGCGCTCGAGCCGGTGGAGCCTGCTGCGTCGTGTGAGGAATCGGGCGGATAGCAAGGCGGCCCCGGCCAGGTTCACGAGCAGGACGAGGTTGAGGCCGAGCGCTGCCGTCCGATTCGGGGTGAACCCGAGTTCGCCAATCCGGGCGATCATCGCGCCGAGCACCATCACGTCGAGCACGACGGCGCTGACGACGGCGACCAACTGGATGCGGTCCATCCAGTCCGGCGACGTGGACGGGTCCCGCGCGGACATCCCGTACAGGACGAGCGCGAGGACGACCAGCAGCAGGGCGTCGAAGACGCTGAGGAGTTCGCGATCGAACGCGCCCCCAAGCCCGGTGACGGCGTAGACGACGGCGGTGCCGGCCAACATCACCGCGAACAGCGGCGTGAAGAGCATCGTTAGCACCGGCGCCATGTTCTCCACGACCCGTTGCTTCCACTCGACCAGCCATGCGGCCACGATCACGGCACCCGCGGCGCCTGACGGTAACACCCACTCGGGGAGCCGCTCGACGTCGACACCCGTGGGTTCGAGGATGAGCGCGGTCAGCGCCATGAGCACCGCACCCCCGAGCGCGATCAGCACGTAGTAGATGAACCATTCGCCCGTGAAGCGGACGAAATCCATGCGCCGCTCGTGCGATCGGACCGTGCCGCCCATGTACGGGTAGGCGACGGCGAACCAGAGCACGACGGGTAGATGGAGCGCGACGAGGACCTCGGTGGCCGAGTCCGCACGGTACGGGTAGAGGTTGACCACGAGCGCAGCGAGAACGAACGGCGCCGCTGTCAGCACCCATCGCCCCGTGTCGAGCTGCCGCCGGCGGGCGAAGTACCCGGCGAGGAACGGCAACACGAACAGGCTGCCGTTCCGTGCCAGCCAGCTCGGTTCCTCATCAGGAAAGTCGGCAGCGAGGCGTGCGACCTGGACCACGACGGCCGCGGCCACGGCGAAGACGAGCGTCTCGAACCAGCCGCTGGACGTGCGGGCCGGCTCGTCGTCATCTCTCAGGATGAGCTGTTTCCACAGTCGGCCGCTGTGCTCGCGTGCGAACTCTCGGGACAGGCTGTCGAGGTCCCCCATCCGTTTCACGGCGACTAGGAAAGCCTCATCGGCCGTGAGGCCGGCCGCGTTCAGCTCGGCGATCTGGTGGCGAAGATGATCCTCAAGCTCATCGACGTCGTGGCCGTTGACGCCCGGGGCGGTTGCGACGTAGGCCCGCCATTCTGCGATCTGTGACTCGACGCTCTCCATGGCTCACGCCTCGCCGAGCGCCGTCAGCAGCACACCGGAGCCCGGCCAGACGTCGTTCAGCGCACGGGTGACGGTCACCCACTGCCGTTGCTGGTCCGCGAGCGCTGCTCGTCCGTCGTCGGTGAGCATGTAATACCGGCGGCGACGCCCTTCCGGCGGCGTTCGCCACTCCGGCGTCACGTACCCGAGCCGACGGAGGCGATGGAGCAGTGGGTAGAGCATCCCGTCGGACCACTCGAGCTCGCCCCCGGAGAGCGCGCGTACCCGCTTGAGGATCGCGTAGCCGTAGCTCTCACCCTCCGCCAGGATTGCGAGCACGAGCGGTGTCGCCGAGGCTGCGACTAGGTCCTTGTCGATGTGCACGGCCGTCCTCCACGGCTCACAGTACTATGCATAGAGGTGCAGGATACATAGAGCCGCAAGGCATTGCGGCGGAAGCCCCAACGGAGGCACTCCCGGAGGGCCACCAGTTCCCCGTGTCGGCCAGGTGTACGCCTCGAGCAGCGCGCGCACGGTGTTCGTCGGCATCCCGAACCAGTCGGTCGTGCTCCCGCGCTCCCGCTCGAAGTCGCGTGACGACAGCGGCCCCTCCGCCCGGATCCGCTCGAGCACCCGCTCGGCCACCTCGGGTTCTCGGCGATCACGCGCGGAGGAGTCGGTCGCAATTGCGCGCGGAACCAAGGGAACTCGCTCGCGAGAACGAAAGAGAGTCCCTTGTTGTACGCCTCGAAGATCTCGCGCGGCTCGTAGAGCTCGTCGCACCACGCGGGGTCGCAGCCGGCGACGCGCGCGTGCAGCATGAGATCGTGCGTGCGGCCGGCGACATCGATCGGGTCGAACTGGATCGACCCGAACCGGCGGAACACCTCGAGCACGCCGTCGCGGCCTCCTTCGAGCGAGCGCGCTGGCCCGACCAGGTGGCGCGACGAGGAAGCGGCGCGTCGCCTCGGCTGAGACCTTCACCTACCTCGCTCGCTCGTAGATCAGGACCAGCACGCCGTCGGGCCCGACCGGCTTCGCCTCGGCGAGCCCCCAGTCCGTCTTCTCGGTCGTCGCACCGAACAGGCGCCGCCCTGTTCCGAGGATCACCGGGAACACCATCAGGTGGAGCTCGTCGACCAGATCGTGCTCCAGCAGGGTTTGCACGAGCCGGAGGCTTCCCGGCGTCTGGACGATCCCGTCGATCTGCTCCTTCAGCTTCGTGGCCTCGTCGACGACATCGCCCTTGAGGACCGTGGTGTTGTTCCACTCCGGATCCTCGAGCGT
>JBOHBD010000108.1:0-7167 GCA_050698195.1 Gaiellaceae bacterium | reverse complement strand
ATGAAGAGAACGTCATCGCCGAGCGCTACAGCGGGTACTGAGTTCGAGTCGGGGGCGGGTCGTCGTCGCGCGCGGCTTTCAGCCTGATGAGCTCGTGCTCTCGGCGCTGTACGGGCGCCTCAGTCCGGGAGCAGCGGCGGTGCCGGGCGGTCGTCGCGGCCGAGGAGCACGGCGCGGGTTATCGCCGCCGCAGAGGTTGCAACTCGATCATCGATCATCGATGATCGGTTCCCGCTGAGACGAGGAGGAACGCGATGGCCGTTGCGAGCGAGGAAGTACTCGGAACCTTCTACGGGAGCGACGAGTTCCCCATCGAGTGGGAGGAAGGCGAGAAGGAGCTCTTCTGGATCTTCGACGACCTTCACTGTCCGAACCCGCTCTCGCCGATGTTCTTCGACATCGGCGGCTGGTGGCTGACGTGCGATCACATGTTCCGCCGCTTCGGGACGCCGTTTGCCTGCGACTGGATCGCTAAGAGCATCAACGGCTACCTCTACACGGCCGCTGTCCCGGCCGACTCCTCGCTGCACGCGGAGGCGACCGAGTACAACGCGCGTTACGTCCCGCGTGTGCCACGGGATGCCGCTCACGCCGAGAAGATCGGGGCGTACCTCGGCTGGGCGCTCCCCCACTACGCGGCCAACTTCCTCGACTGGTGGTCCCAGCGGCTGCGGCCCGAGATCGAGCGCAACTTCGCGTACCTGGACGGGTTCGACAAGGAAAATGCGGGCCTGCTCGAGCTGGCCGTCCTCCTGGAGGACGCCATCGACGTCCACGATCGCCATTGGAAGATCCACTGGATGCTGAACTTCGCGCAGTTCTCCTCCACCGTGGCCCTCAACGCGACGATCGACGAGGTCCGGGGCGAGGTCGACCCGAATCTCGGGGGCCGGCTGCAGAGCTCGGTTGCGGACCGGAACTGGGACTCGATCGAAGCGCTCTGGCAGATGAAGGAGGAGGTCAAGAGCGACGCCGAGCTCGCAGACGCTTTTCACACCGGGGAGACGGCTGCCGACGTCATCCGGGGCCTCCAGGCCTCCGAACGCGGACGGCGCTTCCTCACCGGGCGCCTCGAGCCGTACCAGCAGGAGTTCGGCTATCGCGCGATCTGGTCGCACGAGTTCGCGTTCCCGACGTGGAAAGAGCGCAAGGAGCCGATCGTCGAGCAGATCCGCGGCTACCTCGAGACGGATTACGACTACCCCAGGACGCTCGCCGGCGTGCAGGAAGATCTCGACTCAGCGATCCATGAGCTGATGGACGACGTCCCGGCGGGCGAGGGTCGCGACCGCCTGCAGGCCGCGCTCGACCTTTCCCTCGGCATGAACACGCTGACGCCGGATCACCACTTCTACATCGACCAGGGCACGAACGCGCGGCTCCGCATCGTCCTCGTCGCGATCGGGCGGAAGCTCGTGGAGGCGGGGCTCCTCGACGACCCGGAGGACGTGATGTTTCTCCGCTACAACGAGCTACGCGTCTTCATGGCGAACCCCGAAGCGCTGGACGCACGCGCCCTAGTCTCCGAGCGGCGTGACGAACGCGAGCGGGCCTTCGCCGTCCGGCCGCCCGAGTGGGTTGGCACCGCCACGAAGACCGCGCTCGACTTCCCCTACAACGCGCTCTGGGGCTTTCCGGAGAAGTTCTACCGCGAGCCGACGACCGCGGGGGAGGTCCGCGGGCTCGCTGCCTCGCCCGGCATCGCCGAGGGGACGGCCAAGAACGTCGCCTCGCTCGACGAGTTCGACCAGGTGCAGCAGGGCGACATCCTCGTCTGCCAGATGACGAACCCGGCCTGGGTCGTGCTCTTCACGAAGATCGCCGCGCTCGTGACGGACGCGGGGGGCGTCGTGTCGCACCCGGCGGTCGTCGCGCGCGAGTTCGGCATCCCCGCCGTCGTTGGCACCTCGGAGGCAACGGCCCGAATCAAGACGGGCGACCGCGTGCGCGTGAACGGGTCGACCGGCGTCGTCGAGCTCCTCTCGTGACGGTCTTGAACCGAACCGTGCTCCGCGAGCAGGTGAAGGAGCTGCTGCTCGCGCGCATCCTCGAAGGGGTCTACGCCCCGGGCGACCGGCTCGTGGAGACGCGGATCGCGCAGGAGCTCGGAACGAGCCAGGCGCCCGTGCGCGAGGCGCTCCGCGAGCTCGAGCTCCTGCGCTTCGTGGAGTCGAAGCCCTACGTCGGCGCGCGGGTGCGCGAGATGTCGGAGGCGGAGCTCGCCGAGATCTATCCCGTGCGGGCGGCGGTCGAGGAGGTAGCCGCACGGGAGGCGGCCGTGCGCCTCGACGGGGTGGATGCCCTCGCTCGCGAGCTCGAGGCGATGCGCCGGGCCGCCGAGACGGACGACCTCCACGAGCAGGTGGAGGCGGACGTCCGCTTTCACCGGTTGATCGTCGAGGCGTCCGGCAACCGCACGCTCCTAGACGTGTGGAGCTCGCTTCGCGTAGGGACTCGCACAGTTATCACGGTGCTGGCGACGGGGATCGATCGGCACGAGCTCGCCGAGATGCACCAGCCGATCCTCGATGCGCTGGCCGGGGGAGATCCGGAGGAGGCGGGCCGCGTTGTGCGGGAGCACGTCGAGTACTTCGGTCGGATGCTCAGGGATCGGAGGGCAGGGTGAGGCTGGTGGACCTCTCGATGCCGGTGCACCGCGACATGCTGACGTTCCCCCGTGTCCCTCCGCCCGTCCTCGTCCTCTACGAGAGCTGGACCGAGTTCGCGGAGCGGATCGGCGCCGCCGAGCACGGAGCGACGTCGCTGACGGCGAGCTACCTCGTGATCCAGAACGACCACGTCGGCTCGCACTGCGACGCGGTCAGGCACATCCGCGGCCCGCAGGCTCCGGGCGTCGAGGGGATACCGCTCGAGTACTGCTTCTCGGACGGCGTGGTCCTCGACTTCCGCCACAAGGAGTACGGCGCCGGCATCGGCGCGGCGGAGATCGACGAGGCGCTCGAGAAGATCGGCTACGGGCTGAAGGACCGCGACATCGTCCTCATCTACACGGGCGCGAGCGCCTACAACACGGAAGAGCGCTACCGCACCGACCACTGCGGGATGACCGCGGAGGCGACACGGCACCTGATCGCCCAGGGAGTGCGCATGATGGGTATCGACGCGATCACCTTCGACCCGCCGGTGTGGGCGATGTTCGAGCGGAAGCAGTTCTGGGAGGCCCACCTCGTCATGAACGACGAGGACTACTGGCACCTCGAGAACCTCATGAACCTCGACCAGCTTCCTCCGTACGGATTCAAGCTGGCCGTCTTCCCGGTCAAGTGGATCGGGACGACCGCGGCTCCCGTGCGGGCGGTGGCGATTCTCGATGAGTGACGTCGTCTGGTTCGAGGACGAGCGCTGCACGGACGTCCGGCTCGCGGGCGGGAAGGGCGCGAGCCTCGCGGCCATGACGGCCGCCGGGCTGCCGGTCCCGCCCGGCTTCGTGGTTCCTGCCCACGCGCTCGGGGCGGCGGTCGATGGCGCCCGGCTCCGCGAGTACGCGCGCGCGCAGGAGTGGGGTCGGGCCCAGGCGCTCGTCCGCTCGGCCGCCCCTCCCCGCTCGGCCATCGCCGGCGCCTACGAGCGTCTCGGCGCGGGGCGCGTCGCCGTTCGCTCCTCCGCTTGCTCCGAGGACTCCGAGGCCGCGAGCTTCGCGGGTCAGCAGGAGACGTACCTGAACGTCCTCGGTGCCGGGGAGGTCTGCTCGCGCGTCGTGGAGTGCTGGGCTTCGTTCTTCGCCGAGCGCGCCCTCTTCTACCGCGCCCGCAAGGGCTCGCTCGACGACCTCGAGATGGCCGTCGTCGTCCAGCGGATGGTCGAGCCGGAGAAGTCGGGTGTCGTCTTCACCGTCGACCCAGTGCAGCAGCGGCGTGATCGCATGGTCGTCGAGGCCGTCTTCGGGCTTGGGGACCAGGTCGTCTCGGGCGCGGTCACGCCCGACCACTACGTGCTCGATCGTGGCGGCGCGCTGAAGCGCGAGCGGCTCCAGAACGGGCGGGTGTTGACCCTGGACGAGCTCCACCGCCTCGTCGAGCTCGGCCGCGGGCTCGAGCAGCGCTTCGGCGGACCGCAGGACATCGAGTGGGCGATCGCGGGCGGAGAGATCTACCTCCTCCAGTCGAGGCCGGTGACGACCCTGTGAACCCTGAGCTGGAGCGGAAGGTGCTCACCTGGATCGAGCCGTATTGGAACGTCCATCATCTCGTGCGGACCCGGGACTGGGTGCTCGAGCTCGAGCCCGATGCCTCCGAGGCGCTTCAGCTCGCGGCACTCACACACGACATGGAGCGCCACTTTCCGGGAGGGCCGAACCTGGACATGAGCCGGCAGCAGCCGGACGACGACGACTACAACCGCGCGCACTCCGAGCGCTCGGCGCAGATCGTGAGCGAGTTCCTGCACGGCGAGGGGGCCGGCTTGGAGCTCGTCGGCGAGGTCGAGCAGCTGATCCTCGCCCATGAGGTCGGCGGCTGGCACGACGCGGACGTGCTCCAGGCAGCCGACTCCATCTCGTGGCTCGAGACGAACCAGGACGTCGCCCAGCGCTGGGTGCGGGACGGAAGGTGCGATGCGGAGTGGGCGCGCGAGAAGCACCGGTGGAGCTTCGAGCGCATCGGCCTCGACGAGGCCCGCGAGCTCGCGCGGCCCTACTACGAGGAGGCCCTCGCAAGTGTCTGAGGCCCCCGCGTGGCTCGCGCCGACGTCGCTCGAGGAGGCCCTCGCCCTCAAGGCAGAGCACGGCGACGAGGCCGCGGTCGTCGCGGGTGGGACGTTCCTCGCCATCCTCCTGAACGCGCGCCTCATCGCCCCGGCCAGGTACCTCGCGCTTCGCGACGTCGCGAACCTCGCCTACATCGAGGCGAACGGCGAGCTGCGGCTGGGCGCGATGACCACCCACCGCGCCGTCGAGATCTCCCCAGTCGTCCACGAGGGCTGGCCCGCTCTTGCGCGCACGTTCGCTCTCGTTGCGAGCCCGCGCGTCAGGAACCAGGCCACGGTCGGCGGCGTACTCGCGGACGCCGACTACGCCTCCGATCCGCCGGCCGTGCTCACTGCTCTTGGAGCGCGGGCGGTCGCCGCCCGCAAAGCGGGTCGGCGGGAGATCCCGCTGGAGGAGCTCGTCACCGGTTACTACGAGACTTCCCTGGAGCCGGATGAGCTGATCGTGGAGGTGCGCGTCCCGCAGGAGGGGCGGGCCGTCTACCGGAAGTTCCGCTCGCGGTCGCACGAGGACCGTCCCTGCGTCGGCGTCGCGGCCGCCGAACGGGGCGGCGCGCTCCGCGTCGTGGTGGGAGCCGTCGCCGCGCGGCCGCAATGGTTCCCGGAGCTCTGCGTCGGTGACGACGCCGCCGAGATCGGGCACCGCTACGCGGAGGCAATCGATCCCATCTCCGACGCCCGCGGCTCGGCCGAGTACCGCCGCCGGGTGATCGCCGTCGAGGTGCGCCGCGCCCTCGAGGAGCTTTGGCGTGACTGACCCCCGCGTCACGGGCGCGGCGCGCTATGCGCAGGACGTCGAGCTCGACGGCATGCTGCACGCGCGCATCGTCCGCTCCCCCCACCCGCACGCGCGCATCCTCTCCGTCGACGCCTCCGCCGTCCCCGAGGGCGCGGTCGTGCTCCTCCCCGACGACGTACGCGAGCTCGGAGCCTACGGGTGCCAGATCAAGGACCAGACCGTGCTCGCCCTCGAGCGCGCCCGCTTCGTCGGGGATCCCGTCGCGGCCGTCGCCGGCACAAGCCAGGAGGCTGCACGCGAGGCGGCTGAGCTCGTTGAGGTGGCCTACGAGGAGCTCGAAGCGGTCTTCCATGCCGTGGAGGCGGCGGAGCCCGGCGCGCCGCTCGTACACGATCCGCAGGCGATCTCGGACGGCGACGCGGCCTACTTCGACATGCGGCCGCAGCCCGGCACGAACGTGTGCCACCGTTTCCGCATCCGCCACGGTGACGTCGAGGAGGGCTTCGTGGAGGCGGACGTCGTCGTAGACGAGATGTACGCGACGGCCGGCGCCCAGCATGCGCACATGGAGCCGCACGCCGCGGTCGCGCGCTGGGAGGGCGAGCGGCTGGAGCTCTGGACAGGGACGCAGACGCCCTTCAACCTGCGCAGCGACCTGGCGGGCGTCTTCGGACTCGACCCTGAGCGGATCCGGATCCACTGTCCGCCGATGGGCGGCGCCTTCGGCGCGAAGACGTTCGTCCGGATCGAGGCGATCGTGGCCGCCCTCGCGCGCAAGGCGGGGCGGCCCGTCAAATGCGTCCTCGACCGGGGCGAGGAGTGGCTCACGCTCAACCGCCATCCGGCGACGATCCGCGTCAAGGTCGGCGCCCGCTCCGACGGGACGCTCGTCGCCAAGCAGGTCTGGTGCTGGGCCGACACCGGCGCCTACGCCGACTGCGGCCCCGGCGTCGCCCAGAAGATGGGCTTCGCCGCACCCGGGCCTTACCGCATCCCGCACGTCTGGGTGGATTCCCACGCCGTCTACACGAACCTTCCGCCCAACGGCGCCTTCCGGGGCTACGGACAGATGCAGTCCACCTGGGCCTCGGAGCTCGCCATGGACCTCCTGGCCGAGCGGCTCGGCATCGACGCCCTCGAGCTCCGGCTCCTGAACGTCCTCCGTGACGGCGACCGCTATTGCACGGGGGAGGAGATGCACGACGTCCACTTCGCCGAGTGCCTCGAGGCCTCCGCGCGGGCAATCGGGTGGCGGGAGAACCGGCGCGGCAAGGGCCTGGCCGTTCTACTCAAGGGCATGCAGACGCCGAGCCGCGCCGCGATCGGCCTGGAACGCGACGGCGACCTTTACGTCGTGCGCTGCGCGACCGCCGAGATGGGCCAGGGAGCCCGGCGCGCCATTTCGCTCATGGCGGCCGACCTCCTGGGCGTGGACGTCGCCCACGTCCGCTTCCCGGACCCCGACACGGACCTCGTCCCCTACGACACGCGCACGACCTCGAGCCGCTCGACCTACGTGATGGGACTCGCGCTCGAGCGGGCGGTCGCCGACCTGCGCGCGAACGGCGAGCGCGGCTACGGCGAGATCGAGATCGGCGGCGGCTTGGACCCGGACACGGGCCAGGGCGTCGCCTCGCACCATTGGCATCAGGGCGCCGCCGCGGCCGAGGTACGCGTCGACGAGGAAACGGGCAAGTTGGAGG
>JBOHBD010000107.1:0-3605 GCA_050698195.1 Gaiellaceae bacterium | reverse complement strand
CTCGACAGGAAGTCGTCGAACGTGAACTCGCCCGTGAGCAGCTGCTGCTCGAGCCGCGCCTGCTCGTCCTCCTCGACGGCCGCCTCGGCCTTCTCGATCAGGGTCAGGACGTCGCCCATGCCGAGGATCCGCGAGGCCATCCGGGCGGGGTGGAACTACTCGAGCTGATCGAGCTTCTCCCCGACCGAGGCAAGCTTCACGGGCCGTCCGGTGACCGCGCGGACGGAGAGCGCTGCGCCCCCACGTGCGTCTCCGTCGAGCTTCGTCAGCACGACGCCGTCGAACGCGATCCGCTCCTGGAACGCCAGCGCGACGTTCACCGCCTCCTGCCCTGTCATCGCGTCGAGCACGAGGAGGACGTTCGTCGGCTTCGTCGCATCGCGAACCTGCTGGAGCTCGACCATCAGCTGCTCGTCGACGTGGAGCCGCCCGGCGGTGTCGAGAATCACGACGTCGAGGCCGTCGCGGCGGGCGGTGTCGAGCCCGTCGCGGGCCGCCGCGACAGGATCCTGCGTCTCCTCGCGGTACACCGGGACCTGGATCTGACGGCCGAGCTGGTCGAGCTGCTCGATTGCGGCGGGCCGCTGCAGGTCGCAGGCGACGAGCGCGGGGCGCTTGCCCTCGCGACGGAGGAGCAGCGCGAGCTTGGCGGCGGCGGTCGTCTTCCCGGAGCCCTGGAGGCCCGCGAGCAGGATCACCGTCGGCGGGCGCCCGAAGGCGAGCCTCGAATCGCCCGACCCCATGAGCTCGGTCAGCTCCTCGTGGACGATCTTGACGACCTCCTGGCCCGGCGAGAGGCTCCTCGTCACCTGCTGCCCGAGAGCGCGCTCCTTGACGGAGGCCGTGAAGTCCTTCGCGACCTCGAAGTTGACGTCGGCCTCGAGCAGCGCGAGCCGGATCTCGCGCATCGCCTTCGAGACCGACTCGTCGTCGAGCCGTCCGCGTCCGCGGAGGTCACCGAGGGCTGCCTGCAGCTTGTCCGAGAGCGTGTCGAACACGGTCGAGGCAGTGTACGCAGCAGGTTCGCTCCGTTCCCCTCGTGGACGGGCCAGCGGGAGGCTCCTACACTCGTTTCCCATGACACGCTCGTCTTCGCACGTGCAACTGCCGCGGGGCACGGTGACCCTGCTCTTCGCCGACGTCGAGGGGTCGACGCGGCTCCTGCACTCGCTCGGCGACCGCTACTCCGCGGTACGAGCGCGCATGCGGGAGCTCGTCCGGCAAACGGCGGCACGGCACAACGGTCACGAGGTCGACTGGGCGGGCGACGGCGCCTTCCTCGCCTTCGCGCGCGCGCGCGACGCCGTCACGGCCGCGGCCGATCTCCAGCACGCGATGGCCGAGGAGCCATGGCCGCAGGCAGGTGTCCTGCGGGTGCGCATCGGAGTCCACACCGGAGAGCCCGACCTCGGCGACGAGGGCTACGTCGGCCTGGACGTCCACGTCGCGGCCCGGATCTGCGCCGCCGGTCATGGAGAGCAGATCGTCGTCTCGCGGGCGACGCGCGACGTCGCCGGCGACGAGCCGATACCGGGCGGGTCGTATCGACCGCTCGGGCGGCACCGCCTCAAGGACGTCCCGGATCCGCAGTGGCTCTTCCAGCTCGTCGGGCCCGGTCTCCGCGACGAGTTTCCGCCTTTGCGAACGCTCGCAGGTGCGACGCTCCCCTCGCTTCACCATCGCCTCGTCGGCAGAGCGTCGGACCTGACGACGATCCACGGGCTTCTCTCCCGTCCCGACGTCCGGCTCGTGACGATCACGGGGCCTGGAGGCGCTGGCAAGAGCCGGCTCGCCCTCGACGTCGTCGGCACGGCCGCCGTCGACCGGCCCGTCCACCTCGTCGGGCTCGCACCGATCTCCGATCCCGAGCTCGTTCCCGCCGCGATCGCCCGCACGCTCGGCATCCGGGAGGCGCCCTCGCGCTCGCTGATCGAGAGCCTCGGCGACACCCTCACAGGAACCCGCGCCCTGATCCTGCTCGACAACCTCGAGCATCTTCCGACCGCGGCAGAGCACGTCGCGGAGCTCCTCCAACGTGCGCCGGACGTGAAGCTGATCACCACGAGTCGCGTGCCGCTTCGACTCTCCGGCGAGCACGTGGTGCCGCTCCAGCCGCTTCCCGTCGACGATGCCTCCGAGCTCTTCGCCGAGCTCGCTGCCGCTCGTGGCGTCGTGCTGCACGCGGATGCGCTGCCGTCGGTGCGAGAGATCTGCCGCCGCCTCGACGGGCTGCCGCTCGCGATCGAGCTCGTCGCCGCGCGTCTCGTCGTGCTCCCTCCCGCCCAGATCCTCGACGCTCTCGACGAGGGCCTGGCGCTGGAGATGGAGGGACCGGTCGACCTGCCCGAGCGCCAGCGAACCCTCCGCGCGACGATCGAATGGAGCTACGGGCTCCTGAACGAGCGCCAGCGTGAGCTGCACGGCGCGCTCGCCGTGTTCGCCGGAGGATGCACCCTCGCCGACGCACGCGCGATCGCCGCCTCCGACGCGCCCCTGCTCCCGGACCTCGAGGCGCTCGTCGCGTGGAGCCTGCTCCGCAGCGACGTCACGGACGGCGACGTGCGCTTGTCGATGCTCGAGACGGTGCGTGAGCTCTCGTTGGCACGTCTCGACGCCGAGGGCGCGCTCGACGAGCTCCGGCGGCGTCACGCCGAGCGATTCCTCGAGCTCGCGCTGGCCGCGGAGCCGAAGTTGACGGGCTCGGATCAGGCCGTCTGGCTGGAGCGGCTCGAGAGCGAGCTCGACAACATCCGTGCGGCACTCGACTGGTTCCTGTCCTCGGAGCGGGTCGGAGACGCGCTCCGCGCAGTCTCGGCGCTCGGTCGGTTCTGGCGCGCTCACGGCCACGTGACCGAAGCGCGGCGGTGGCTCTCCGCCGGTCTCGGACGCGAGGACGGCATCCCCCCGGAGGTCCGGGCGGACGCACTCTGGACCGCCGCCCGCCAAGCCGTGGCACAGGGCGACCTCGAGGCCGCGAAGCCGTTGCTCGAGGACGCGCTTTTACTGAACCGCGAGCACGGCCGCGAGCGGCAGGTCGCGTCGGCGCTCGCGGAGCTCGGGTGGGTCGCTCTGCACAGCGGACATCGAGCGCAGGCGCAGGCGCTCTGCGAGGAAGCGCTCACGATCGCCCGCGGAGTCGGGGACGCGCGCGCGACCTCCTCGGCGCTGAGCTACCTCGCGGAGGTGTTCGCGGCCGGCGCCGATTACGACCGAGCGCTCGCGCTGCACGAGGAGGCACTGGCGCTCAGGCGGTCTCTCGGCGACGTCTTGCTCGTCGCCGATTCCACGTACCGCCTCGGCATTGCCGCGTTCCTCGGCGGCGACGTCCACCGCGCGCACGAGGCGCTCGACGAGGCGCTCGTCCTCTCTCGCGAGCTCGGCGAGAGGCTTCATACCGCCGCTGCGCTCTTCATGCTCGCCGAGCTCGACCTGCTCGAGGGAAGCCTCGATCTGGCCGACGAGAGGATCCGCGAGAGCCTCGCGTCCTACACGGACGTCGAGAACGATCGCGACCGGGCGATGTGCCTCGTCGTCCTGGCAGGGATCGCCGCGGCGCGCGAGTCCTTCGAGGACGCCGCGAGGCTCTTCGGAGCAGCAGAAGCCCT
>JBOHBD010000106.1:0-10117 GCA_050698195.1 Gaiellaceae bacterium | reverse complement strand
GGCAGGCGGTGCAGCGAGGCGCACGTGGCGTCGCCGAGCCCTACTGGGTCGAGGACGACCACGGACGCGTCGAGCTGGCGGCGATCGCGACCTACGGTGACAACATTCACACCTTCGTCAACCGCTCGGAGTACTCGGGGCCCTACCTCCCCGGCTACCAGTCCGTCTCGCCGAACGGAGCGCCGTCGCCCGGCGTCGGCCTCATCTCGATCGATCACGTCGTCGGCAATGTCGAGCTCGGGCGGATGGACGAGTGGGTCGGCTTCTACGAGCGCGTGCTCGGCTTCACGCAGCTCACGCACTTCTCCGACGAGGACATCTCGACGGAGTACTCGGCCCTGATGTCGAAGGTGATGACGGACGGCGAGGGGAAGATCAAGTTCCCGATCAACGAGCCGGCCGAAGGGAAGCGCAAGAGCCAGATCGAGGAGTACCTCGAGTTCCACGGCGGCCCCGGCGTGCAGCACGTAGCGATGCAGTCGGAGGACATCGTCAAGACGGTGGCGGCGCTCCGCGAGCACGGCGTCCTCTTCATCACGACGCCCGACACCTACTACGACGAGATCGAGCAACGCGTGGGCGAGATCGAGGAGAACTGGGCCGACCTCCGCTCGATGGGGATCCTCGCCGACCGCGACGAGGAGTGCTATCTCCTCCAGCTCTTCAAGAAGATCGTGCAGGACCGCCCGACGCTCTTCTTCGAGGTCATCGAGCGCCACGGCTCCCGCGGCTTCGGGATCGGCAACTTCAAGGCGCTCTTCGAGGCGATCGAGCGCGAGCAGGCGCTCCGGGGCAACCTCTAGCGCATCGACCACAAGTCGGCGGGATGGCCGTCAGCATCGGCGCGCGCGTCGCCGCGGAAGCCGCAGCGGGGGAGGTGCTCGCTCGTCTCGAGCACGGTCGAGGACTGGTCGCCGGCTCCGAGATCCGGTTCCGTGAGCGAGGCGTCGCGGAGCTCGAGGGCGTGCCGGGCGAGTGGCGCCTGTTCGCCGTCGAGTCGGCCAGCTTCTAGCCTTCCGTCCATGTCGCCACAGCGGCGCACCGCGCTCGTCTCGGTCGGGGCCGCGTGCCTCCTGATCGCGATCAAGCTCGTGGCGGGGATCGCGAGCGGAAGCCTCGGGCTGCTGGCCGAGGCGGCGCACTCCGGGACCGACCTCGGGGCCGCGCTCCTCACCTTCTTCGCGGTCTCCGTGGCCGTGCGCCCGGCCGACCCCGGCCATCCCTTCGGCCACGGGAAGGCGCAGAACCTCGCCGCCCTCGCCGAGGCCGCGTTCCTCATCGGCGTCAGCTTCGTCATCGCCGTCACCGCGACACTGCGGCTGACCGGAGCGGTCGAGTTCGAGGTCGAGGCGACGTGGTGGACGTTTGCCGCCATCGCTCTCGTGATCGCGATCGACGCCTCGCGCGTCTTCGTGTCTCAGCGTGCCGCCCGGCAGCACCGGAGCGACGCCTTGCAGGCGAGCGCGCTCCACTTCGGGAGCGACCTGGTCGGGACGCTCGCCGTCCTCGCCGGGCTCTCCGCGGCGGCGCTCGGCTTTCCCAAGGGCGACGCGATCGCCGCACTCTTCGTTGCGGGCCTCGTCGTCGTCGCGGCGAGCCGGCTTCTGCGCCGGAACGTCGGCGTGCTCATGGACCGCGTCCCGGCGGACGCGGAACAGGCCGCACGGGATGCCATCGCCGCGCTCGACCCGCCGGTCGAGCTCCGCCGGCTGCGCGTGCGAGAGGCAGGCGGCGCCCACTTCGCCGACGTCGTGATCGGAATCGCACCGGGAGACGCCGTCGGGCAGGGTCACGCGGCCGCCGACAGGGTCGAGACGGCCTTGAACGCCTGTCTCCCCGAGGCCGACGTCGTCGTCCACGTCGAGCCGCGCGAGGCCGACGCGGAGGTTCGCGAACGCGTCCTCGCCGCCGCGCTCGGCGTCGGGCACGTGCGCGAGATCCACAACTTGACGGTGCTCGACGTCGACGGACGCCTCGAGGTCTCGTTGCACCTCAAGCTCCCGGGCGACCTTGCGCTCGACCATGCGCACGACATCGCCGAGGACGTCGAGCGCGCGATCCTCTCGGCGGTCTCCGAGGTCGAGGACGTGCGCACGCACATCGAGCCGCTCACGGAGGCAGCCGCCGGTCAGGAGATCGTGGTGGACGAGGAGGCGGTCGAGCGGGTGGTTCGAGAGGAGACAGGCATGCCACCCAGGGAGCTCCGCTTCGTCCGAACGGACGAGGGGATCGTCGCGTTCCTCACGCTCGCGGTCGGCGGCGACGCCTCCCTCGCCACGGCGCACGACCAGGCGAGCGTCGTCGAGGAGAGGGTGCGCGCCGCGGTCCCCGAGATCGCTGACGTGGTGGTGCACACGGAGCCGTGAGGCTTTGCATGTTCCATCCCCTCGACCAGCCGATGGAGCGCGGCTGGGTGGGCCGGATCGACGGAGAGCACGTCGTCCACCTCGCCGGGCAGACCCTCCAGTCCTTCCTGACCGGCGGGGGGCGTGAGCATGCCGTCTACCCCCTGGCGGGCGTGCGCGTGCTCGCACCGGTGCTCCATCCGCCGGCCGTCCGTGTGTTCGACGATCAGACCTCGTTCGCGTTCGCGAACCCGGCGGCGATCGTGGGACCCGGTTCGGACGTCCCGGGCACCGAGGTCCTGCCGCGTCTCGCAGCCGTCATCGGAGCTCGCGGCGCCCTCGGCGGGTTCACCGTTCTCGCCGACTGGCGCCGGCCGGGGTCGCCGCCTCCGAAGGACCGCGACTTCGCGCTCGGCCTGGGGCCGGTCGTCGTCACTCGCGACGAGCTCGAGCCGGAGGGGCTCGCGGCGACCGTGAGGGTGGACGGGGTCGAGAGGCTCCGCGGAGGCTTCGACGCCTTCGACTGGGATGCCGCGCACGACCATGCCGCTGCCGGGACGAGGCTTCGTGCAGGCGACCTGCTCGCCGGGCCCGCGCTCGGCTCGGCTGCCGTCGGGCAGGGCATCGCCGTCGAGCTCGTGGTCGACCGTATCGGCGTGCTCGCGCAGACGGTGGCGCGATGAACGTCGTGCTCGACTGGGACGGAACCGTGACGGAGGTCGACGGCCTCTACGAGGTCGTTCGCACCTTCGGCGATCCTCGGGTCTACGAGGAGACGGAGGAACGCCTCGGCCGCGATCTGACCCTGAACGAGGTCATCGCCATCGAGGTGGAGACGGTCGCGGCACCGCTCGAGGTCGTGGTCGCGTGGGTTCGCGAGAACGTCGAGGTACGACGCGGGTTCCGCGAGTTCGCGCTCGAGCATCGCCCGATGGTGAGCTCGAGCGGCCTCCGCGAGCTCATCGAGCCCGTCCTCGAACGAGAGAGCCTGAAGCTCGAGGTGCGTGCGAACCGGCTCGAGCCAGGGCGCGACGGATGGCGCGTCCGCTTCCGGAGCGACGTCCTCTGCGCCGTCTGCGGCGAGCAGTGCAAGCGCGCCGACGTCGCCGGCCTCGGCGGCTTCGTCTACGTGGGGGACGGGGTATCGGACCGCTGCATCGCACTCGCCGCCTCTCGCGTCTTCGCGCGCGACGGCCTGGCCGAGTACCTCACCGCGCTTGGCGTTCACTTCGAGCCGTTCGAGGACTTCCACGACGTCGCCCGCGTGCTCTGACGGACCGTGCTCGTCCACGTTCCGGAGCCGTACGACTTCGCCCTCTCGACGACCCGCTTCAGGGACTTCGGGACCGACTTCGCGACCGTGTGGCACGAGGGAGGTCTGCACAGAGTCGTCGCCGGGCGGGAAGTCAGGATCGAGCCGGTGCCGGGAGGGGTCCGCGTCGAGCCGGATCACTCGGGCGCGATCGGCGAGGTCTCCCGCCTGCTCGGCCTGCCGTTCGATCTCGACCCGTTCCGCGACTGGGCGGCGACCGATCCGGTGCTCGGCCCGCTGGTGCGCCGGCTGGCCGGCTTCCGGCCGACGCTGAACCCGCAACCCTTCGAGGCGCTCGTCGGCGCCATAACCACGCAGCAGATCTCGCTCCGGGCGGCGGCGGCGATTCGCTCCCGCTTCGTCGGCCGGTTCGGTGTGAAGCACGACGTCGCTTGGGCGTTCCCGACGCGGGAGCTGGTCGCGCGTGCGAAGGTCGGTGACTTCGCCGAGCTCGGCTTCTCGCTCCGGAAGGCCGAGTACGTGATCGGGCTCGCGCGCTGCGATCTCGATCTCGACTCGCTGGCCGGCCTTCCCGACGACGAGGTCGTCGCCGCGCTGACTGCGCTTCCGGGGCTCGGTCGCTGGAGCGCCGACTGGTTCCTCGCCCGCCACCTCGCCCGCTCGGAGGCGTGGCCGGCGGGCGACCTCGGCGTGCGCAAGGCCGTGTCGGCGTTTTACGCTGACGGCCGCCCGCTCTCGATCCCGGAGGTCCGCTCGATGGGTGACCGCTTCGCGCCGTTCCAGAACCTGTCCGCGCAGCACCTGCTCCTCGGGGCGAGGATGGCCGGATGACGGTTCGGCGGGCGACCCTCGACGACTTCGACGCGGTCGCAGAGCTCTGGCGGGAGTTCGACCACGAGGTCCCGCCGCCGACACACGAGGGACCTGCCGACCAGGAGAAGGAGCTCCGCGAGGTCGAGCAGATCCTCGAGTCGGAGATCGCGTTCGTGGCTCTCGACGACGACGGGACTCCGGTCGGGTTCGCGCTAGCGAGGCGCCGCTCGACGGGCTTCGGGACGCTCACCGACCTCTACGTGAGACAGGACCGGCGGCGAAGCGGCGTCGCGACGGAGCTCATGCGCGACGTGCTCGCCGCGTTTCGCGCAGACGGCATCGAGCACGTCGACCTCGAGGTGGTCGCGTCGAACACGGTCGCGCGCTCGCTCTACGCGCGCTGGGGTCTGCGAGACGAGGTCCTGATCATGACCGGCGCGGTCGCCGACCTCGAGGCGCGCCTCGGGCGTCAGGAGGCGTCCTCCTTCGGCTCGATCCACGTTCAGACCGACGACCTGAGCGCGGTCGAGCGGGCCGTTCGCCAGTTCGTCCCCCGCCTCGTCGGAAGCTCGCGCGGCTCGCTGCTCGCCCCGCCGCGAAACGGCTGGATCGCCGTCTACGACGACGTATGCGACCGGAGCCCGGAGATGTTGCGCCGCCTCGCGCAGGAGCTCTCCGACCGCACGGGCGCGGTCGTTCTCGTCCTCGGCATCGAGCGGGCGGAGCTCGTGCGGATGATCCTGTTCGAGTACGGGAGGATCGTCGACGAGTACCTCTCGGTCCCGGAGTTCTACGGCCCGCTCCCGCCTGGAGACGTGGTCGGGCTCGCGGCGAACCCGAGGGTCGTGTCCCGGCTGACGGGCGCCGACCCCGACTCGGTGCGACGGATCGCGATCACGGCACCTGCTCCGGCCGATCTTCCCCCCGCCCGGGAGATCCTCGGCACGCTCGCGGAGGCCATGCGGATCGCCGGAGCCGAGCACGGCTGGGCCGGCGCGCCGGAGATCGACGGCGGAGTGCGAATAGAGCGCGCATGAGGGCCCTGCTCCTCCACGCCTGGCCGGCGGACGAGCGAATGTGGGAACCGCAGATCGCCGCTCTCGGCGAAGCGGGATTCGATTCCTTCGCGCCGCGGCTCTACGGCCGTGGGCCCTCGATCGACGGGTGGGCCGCGCAGTTCCTCGGCGAGATCGACGGGCCGCTCGCCGCGGTGGGAGCGTCCATGGGCGGGTACTGCGCCCTCGCGCTTGCGCGTCGAGCGCCGGAGCGCGTGGTCGGGATGGTGCTGGCGGGCTCCCGCGCGGACGCCGACTCGTTCGACCGCCGCCGCTACCGGAACGACCTGATCGGGGTGCTGCGCGATAAGGGGGTCCCAGCCGAGCTCGGGACGGACGTCCACGCCGAGGATCTGGCGGTGGCCCAGGAGGCGATGCGCGATCGCATGGATCTCACCGGCGTCGCGTCGTCCTTCGGCGGCCCGCTCCTCGTCTGCGTCGGTGACGCCGACGAGATCGTCTCCGTCGACGAGGCTCGCGAGATCGCCGACAGCGCCTTGCAAGGGTCGCTCGAGGTCTTCGCGGGCGCCGGTCACCTGCTCAGCATCGAGCAGCCCGAGGCGTTCAACGCCGCTCTCCTGGAGTTCCTCGCGCAGTGGCAGACATAGAGCTGGACGAGCTGCGGCGCCGGCTGGGCGAGGACGACCTCGTCGTTCTCGACGTGCGGACCGCGCTCGAGTTCGACGGATCCGCGGGAGCACGGTGCGACCCGCGTCAGGGCCACATCGCCGGCGCGCGGAACGTGCCCCTCGAAGCTCTGCTCGCATGCCGGTCGGCGGACGAGGTCCGCACGCTCGCCGCGCTTCCGGAGGGCACCGAGGTCGTCGCCTACTGCCACTCGGGCAGCCGGTCGAGCTACGCCGCGCAGGTGCTTCGCGCCGCCGGGTACGAGGCGCGGAACTACGTGGGCTCCTGGCACGAGTGGTCACGGGACCCGGCGTTGCCGGTCGGCTAGCTCCAAGAAGGCTCCGCAGAGCTTCCTGCCCTGCTCGTTCCAGCTCGCGATCCGTGCCTCCGCCTCGACGAGGAACTCCTCGGGGGCGACCGGAAGCTCGTCCGACTCCTCGGCCGTCCATGTGCGCACCATCGGGAGCGTCACCTCGGCGTGGAACTGAACTCCCCACGCGCGCTCGCCGACCCGGAACGCCTGCGGGCAGACGTCGCTTCGAGCGAGCTCGATCCCGCCCGCGGGAATCTCGAACGTGTAGCTGTGCCACTGGAAGGCGTCCGTCCGTGGCGGCAGCACGCCGAGGACCGGATCGGCGCGCCCCTCCGCGGTCAGCTCGACCTCGATCCATCCGATCTCGGGCTCGCGTGCAGGGCCGACCCGGGCCCCGGCGGCTCGCGCGAGCATCTGGCCTCCCAGGCACACGCCGATCACCGGAACGCCGCCGGAGATCGCGTCGCGCAGGAACTCCTCCTCGCGCCCGAGCCAGCCGAACCGCTCGTCCTGGTCGGGATGCATCGACCCTCCGAAGACCATCACGGCGTCGTAGCGGGTGGGCGGTTGCGAGGCTCCTCCGAGCGGGACGACCCAGCGCTCGAGCTCGTGCCCGGACGCCTCGACGACTTCGTCGAAGACACCTCCGGGAACACTCGGGCCGTGCGTGACGGAGAGGACGCGCATCGCGCGCGGACTCTAGCCAGCGCGCCTGTGGATCGATCGTCGCCGAATCGTCACACGTCCAGTGCCGGGCAGTGTTCAGGGGCTGGCTGCGACGACGTGTGAAAGCGCCTCAGAAGAGCGTCGGGGCGAGCGGCGGGGGCTCGATCCCGCCGGTCGCGTGGATCCCCGCTTCGTCGAGGAGGCCGCGCAGGAGAACCGCGCTTCGGGGAGCGAAGTCGTCGCGGTTGTTGTTGAACATCGCGTAGACCTCGTCGGCGTCCCCGGCGAGCGTGCCGAGCTTCTCGACCCACTCGGCGAGCTCCTCCGGCGAGTACATCCAGTTGAACCGCTCCGACGAGCGCTCGGCCTTGATGTTCCACGTCGTGACGTTCCGCCCGTGGAAGCGGACGTACGCAACCCGGTGAGTCGCCGCCGCGACAGGCGGCAGCACGTTGGAGGCGCGCGTCGGCGGCGCGTCGACGGAGACGTAGGCGAGCCCGTGGCGCTCGAGGAACGAGAGCGTGTCGGCGCGCTCGTCCTCTTCGAGCCACGAGCGGTGGCGGAACTCGACGAGCGGGACGAGCGGGTCCAGGAGCGCGCGCACCGCCGAGAGCTCCTTCTTCGCATCGTCGGACTTGACGAAGCGCGGGTGGTACTGAAGCAGGATCGCCTTCAGCTTCCCGGAGAGCTCGAGCGGCTCGAGCGATGCCCGGAAGTCTGCGAACGCCTGCGGCTGCTCGGCTTCCTCGTGGCCTGTCATCGTCGCGTGCGCCTTCACGTGGAAGACGAAGTCGGGCGGGGTCCGCTGTGCCCACCGACCCGTCACCGCCGGATCCGGGAGGTGGTAGAAGGGGGAGTCGACCTCGACCGTGTCGAAGCGCTCGGCGTAGTAGGCCAGCCGCGCTTTCGGGGACGAGACGCCACGCGGATACCAGTGCTTCAGGAGACCTTCGTCCGCGAAGCTGCACGTTCCCAGACGGACCGTCGCGGCCATGTCCGAAAGCGTAAGGGGCGCCGGCGAGCCTGGCCCTATCGGGTCTGGGCTACCTCGTGCGGACGACGTTGCTCCGCCCCGTGAAGCCGTTCGTCGTAGTGGACGTCACCCTCGCGCCCGCGACCGGCGAAGCTCACTTGGTGACCCGGGTCCGCAACCCGGGGAGCGTCAGGACGACGTTGCCGACACGCGCCCGGGCCGATGCGGGCATCGGGGGGAGGTCGAGGTAGAGCGGGTTGGAGCTCGACTGCGCGAGCGAGGACGATCCGATCGTCAGCGTCAGCCGCGACCCGCGCGGGATGAACGTCGCCTGGCTCGCGAGTCGGATCGTGACCCGCTGGAGCCGCTTCGTCGTCGGGACGCCGCCCGCGCTGACGACGATCTCCGCGCCCTGGGGAGTGCGCGCGGTCAGAACGGCGACGATCCGCGACCAACCGCCGCTCGAGGCGACGGTGGCCCGCACGGTCGGCGACCCGTACACCTCGATCGCCTTGCGCAGGCGGGGCGACCTGCGCTCGAACTTCCCGCTCTTCGCGAACGTCGCCACACCCGGGAAGGCGAAGGGCTTCGGCTTCGTCGGAGGCAGCGTCCCCCTCCGCACGACCTGTCCCGAGAAGGTCTCAGGCGCGATGTAGACGTTCGCAGGAGCCGGATCGCAGAGTGCGCCGCGCAGATGGCAGTCGAACCAGGCGCGCGCGTACGTCATGAGGACGCCGGTGTCGGCCGCCGGGAACGTCGACGGGGCGTGGCCGTGGAGGCCGAGGTAGAGCGCCTTCGGCCCACGGAGGCGCTGGAAGGCGCGGGATCCCTGGTCGATGCCGAACAGGAAGTCGCGCCTGCCCTGGGCCATGAAGACGGGTGTCGTGACGGAGCCGAGCTTCGAGAGGCTCGAGCGCTCGGCCGCCCACGGGCGCACCGGGGACGCGTTCCCGGTGAACACGGCCACCTGCAAGGCCGCGAGGGACGGGTCCCGCTTGGCCTCGGGAATCGAGCCCGCGAGGCCGGCGACGAGACCCGACTTCACGAGGCCCTGCGGCATCAGCGCCGAGTACAGGTCCGTCCACGTCTCGACCGTGAAGACGGCCCCCCAAGGGACGCCGGCGACGAGCGAGTTGAGGACGGCGCCGCCGCCGTACGAGATGCCCCACGCGCCGATGCTCCCCTCGTCGACGTCGGGGCGCGCGCCGAGCCACGCGTGCACCGCGCGCGTGTCGGCGATCTCGCGCGGCCCGTCGATCGAGACGAGCCCGCCCGACTGGCCGTAACCGCGAGCGTCGAACGTGAGGACGGCGTACTCCTGCCCGACGAACCCGGACGCCTCGGCCAGCGCGTTCATCGACGTGCGGTCTCCCGCGAGCCCGTGCAGGAACACGACCGCCGGCCACCCCGCGGCCGGCGGGGCGCCGTCCGGCAGGTACAGCGTGGCCGCGATCGCGACGCCGTCGTCCATCGGGATGGAGACGTCTTGCTTCGAGAACGCGGAGCCGGTGGCGTCGCCGACGAACAGAACGAGCGCGGCCGCGAGTCCCGTGAGCCACGTCTTCACCACGGCCGCGAAGGGTAGACGACGTGGGGTCGCAGCCACCGTGTCCGACCCGCACGGGGTCCGACCTCCTTCGCCTCCTACAATCCGCCGATGGATTCGCGCCCGATCGGCGTCTTCGACTCGGGCATGGGCGGCCTTACCGTCCTGCACGAGTGTCTCGTAACCCTCCCGCACGAGGACTTCGTCTACCTCGGAGACGGGGCGAGGCTCCCGTACGGACCGCGTCCGCTCGACGAGATCCGGCGCTTCGCAGCCGAGATCGCCGCCTACCTCGAGCGGCAGGGGGTGAAGCTGATCGTCGCCGCCTGCAACTCGGCGACGGCGGCGGCGCTGCCGGACCTCCAGCGCCGGCTCTCGGTGCCCGTGGTCGGTGTGCTCGCGCCGGAGGCGCACGCCGCCGTCCTCGCGACGCGGACGCGCCGCATCGGGCTCCTCGCCACCGAGGCGACGGTCGCCAGCGGGCGCTACGCCGAGCTCGTCCTCGC
>JBOHBD010000105.1:0-3439 GCA_050698195.1 Gaiellaceae bacterium | reverse complement strand
CGCTCGGGCGGCGCCGACTCCGAGGCGATCCGGAGCGCCTCGGTCGCGGTCCCACGTTGGCTCGCCGTCGCCGACTCGTCGGCCGCGAGCGAGGCCGCTTCCAGCCGGAAGCTCGAGATCGCCTCGCCGAGCGCCGGCCGCTCACCGAGCTCGAGCACGAGCTCACGCCCCGCGGAGCGCAACGTCTCGTAGACGCCCGTGAGCATGCGCCGGAGGCCGTCCGCCCTGTAGGTGGCGAGCAGCCGCAGCCGCTCGTCGTCCCTACCCGAGCAGAAGGCCTCGAGCGCCCGGTCGAACGCCTCTCCGCGAAGAACCGCCGCGCCGGCGTCGTCGAGCTCGCGGAAGCGCGGGTCGAGACCGACGGCGAACGGGTGCGCCCGCAGCAGCCGGTTGCAGAAACCGTGAATCGTCGAGATCCAGGCGCCGTCGAGCTCGCGGGCGAGGTCGGAGCGTCCGCGCTCGACGAGAGCGGCACGAATCCGGGTCCGAAGCTCCCCGGCGGCCTTGCGCGTGTACGTGATCACGAGGATCGAGTCGACGTCGAGGCCGCGATCGCACACGGCACGTACGTAGCGCTCGACGAGCACCGACGTCTTCCCGGTGCCGGCCCCTGCGGAGACGAACACCGTGCCCTCAGCCTCGACCGCGGCGAGCTGCTCGTCGTTGAGCCCGGCGACGATCTCCGCGACCGTCATGCTCGCGGTACCCGGCAGATCGGCCAGAGGTCGCACCAGGGGGGGCAGCCGTCCCCCTTCGGATCGTGCTGCACGTCGCCCGCGCGGATCCGCTGGGCGTTCGTCGCAGCTCGGTCGCGTGCGGCCTCGACCTGTGCCCAGAAGGTCTCCTCGTCGAGGTAGTCGTCCCGGGCGAAGCCGGGGAGATCCTCGCGGGCGGACTCCCGCAGCATCCCGCGTGTGAGGCGCTTGCCGGAGAGCGCGCGATAGAGCCCTCCGAGTGGCTCGACGCCCACGAGATCGCGCAACGCGAGCACGTACAACGGGATCTGAAGCCGCAGCTCGCGGTCGATGTCGCGCGCCGAGTGAGCACCCTTGCCCGACTTGTAGTCCTGGACGATCCCGCGGGCGCTGAAGGGGTCGACGTCGATCCGGTCGATCTTTCCGGAGAGTCGAAGGCCGTCTCCCAGGTCGAGGCCCCGCTGGAGCTCTGGCGCGGCCCGGTCCGAGCCGAACGCCACCTCGAGCCGGCGCGGCACGAAGCCCATCTCGGACGACGCCTCGTCGCGGACGAATCCTTCGAGGTCGGAGAGAAGCGTCTGGCGCAGCTCCGCCTCCTGGAGCTCCGTCAGGTCGAGCCGTACCCCGGACTCGAGGGCGTCGTCGAGGCAGCTCCGCACGAGCGCCAGCGCTGCGTCGAGGTTCTCCCGAGTGACGCGCTCCGCGTCGAGCTCGCGCGGGAGCGCGGCGTAGAAGCGGTGGAGCGTCGTGTGGACGACCTGCCCGCGGAGCATGGCGTCTGGCTCCGCGTCGATCGTCTTCGGATCGATCACCCGCTCGACGAGCCATGCCGAGGAGCAGTCGGCAAACCGCTCGAGCTCCGTCGCCGAGAACACCGTTCGGCTCGACATCGTCTCGAGGACGCTCGGACCGCGGAGGTGCGTCGGCCGATTGAAGGCCTCACGTGCACGCTCGAGGCGCCTCGACCAGCCGTTCGTGAGCGCAAGCGCCTCTGCGCCGGCGGGGTCGTCGACGGTCGACCGCGCGACGGCGCGAAGGCGCTCCCGCTCGCTCGGAGCGGAGTCGAGCGTCCACGTGAGGCTGGAGAGCGGACGCCGACGCGTGGCGCGCGCGACGTCGTCGGGAGCGAAGAGCGCACGGACGTCGTCCCAGAACGGGCTGGGCTCGCGTGGGACGCCGTCGTCGCTCGCAGCCTCGCGGACGAGCATCAGGCGCTGGGCGGCGCGCGTGCACGCCGTGTAGAAGAGGTATCGGTCGCGGGCGACGACGTCGGTGCGCTCGAGCCTGCCCCCCAGCTTCCGGCGCGCGTCGTCGTCGAGGAGCGGCGACGGCCGGTCTCGACGTGGAAGAGTCCCCTCCTCGAGCCCGAGCAAAAAGACCACGTCGAAGGGCCTCGTCCGTGCCCGTGCGTAGTCCAGCACGGCCACGCGACCCTTCTCCGCCGCGGCAGTCGGTCGAGCTCGCGTCGATTCGAGCGCGGCGACCACCTCCTCGCGCGATTGGGGACGGCCGTCGAGGGTCGCGAAGGTCTCGAGCTCGTCGAGGGTGCGTTGGACCGCCTCGAACGCTCGGGCGTCACAGCGAGCTTCGTCCGCCGTCGGTGGCGAGTCGAGCCCCCACGCGTTCCGCATCATCATGCGGAGCAGCGCACGTGCGCCTGCGAACGGCTCCTGCTCGCTCCGGAGCTCGGCGAGCGCCTGAACCGGAGCTCCGCGAAGACGCTCGCTCTCCTCCTCGACGCGGCCTGGATCCACGATCGCGCGGCCCCGTAGCCGCCCTTCGACGAAGTCGACGGACCGCCGCTCGAGACCTGAGAAGGGCGAGCGGAGGAAGGCGAAGAGCTCGGAACGGCCCCCGCCCAGCCAGTCGAAGCGGAGGAGCGCCAGCAAGGCGCTGCCGAGCGACGTCTCGCCCAGCCGGAACCGATGCTCGATCGCGTACGGGACGCCCAGCGGCCCGAGCACCGAGTCGAACGGCGCTCGCCAGCGCTCGGGCGAGTCGCAGACGATGCCGATCCGCTCGGCCGGCGTTCCCGCCCGGACGAGAGCGAGCAGCTCGGCTGCGAGCAGCTCGACCGTGCCGCGAACCCCTGCGCCCTCGAGGAAGTGAACCGAGCCGTCGAGCGGGCATCCCGGAGTCGGCGTGTCTGCGAAGAGCTCGCGCTCGAGGTGCTCGAGCGGCGGCGGTCCGTCGCGCCCGGTGGCTCGCGGAAGCTCGACGACGTCGCCCGCCGCGAGGCCCGCGAGATCCCGGACGGTGTCTTCCAGTGCGGCGAACGCAGCGCGTCCGGGCTCGTACGGAATCGAGACGGTGACGTCGGTACGAGCGGCCAGCGCCTCGATCAGCGCCCACTCTGCTGCGGTCAGATCCTCGAAGCCGTACGCGAGAACCGGCTCGCCGCGCCAGGCGCCGAGATCGCTCCGGAGCCGTTCCGCAGCTCGGCGGCGAAGACCATCTCGGTCCCGGAGGCCGAGCCGGTCGAGCTCGTCGCGGTACGCCCGCGCGAGCCGCCCGAGGTCGCCCTCGATGCGATCCGGGTCGAGCAGCGCCGACTCGAGCTCGCCGAGCGTCCCCAACAGCACGTCCGCGAAGCCGCCGGAATCCGCGGACGCGGCGAGGTCGTCGAGCGAGCTCGCGGCGATCGCGCGGCGAACGGCGAGGGCGCGCTGCGCGTCGGATGCGACCGCGCGCCTCTCGGGGTCGCCGGCCGAGACGTGCTCGAAGAGGTCGTCGAACGTGCCGAT
>JBOHBD010000104.1:0-2390 GCA_050698195.1 Gaiellaceae bacterium | reverse complement strand
CGCGCGCGATCCAGCGCGACCAGGTGCCCGAGGACGTCGTCGGCGCCGTCGTCTTCCTCTGCACGCCGGCGGCTGACTTCATCACGGGCCAGACGATGGTGATCGACGGCGGCCAGTTCTTCCATTGATCTTCGCGCTGTACGAGCACCCGCAGGGCGTCGAGACCGACGACGGCCCGCGCGTCGTCTACGACGTCGGGCGCGGCGCGGCGCGGCTCGGCGCGGCGCGCGTCGTCGGACCGGCGCTCGTGTGGGAGTGGGGCGCGCACGGGGACGGGGCCGCGATCACAGCCGAGGTCGAGCTCGACCCCGGAGCCGGGTGGGTGGTGCGGTGCGACCGCGTGGCGTTCCCGCCCGGTGGAGTCGCCTACCGCCACGTGCACCCGGGCCCCGGGATCCGTCGCCTGCTCTCCGGGGAGGTGACGATCGAGACCTCGGAGGGCTCGCATGCGTATCGCGCGGGAGAGGCGTGGTTCGAGGGCGCGGAGGATCCCGTTCTCGCCACGGGCTCCCCGACCGAGGACACCGTGTTCGTGCGCGTGCTGCTCCTTCCGAGCAAGTGGGCGGGAAGGAGGACGATCCGCTACCTCGACCCTGCGGACGAGGAGCGACCGAAGCTCCAGCGGGCGGAGATCCTCCTCGAGGAGCCGATCGCGCCGTGAGCCGAAGCGGCGGCCGGATCCTCGCCGACCAGCTCGAGCTGAACGGCGCCGAGCTCGCGTTCTGCCTGCCCGGGGAGAGCTTCCTGCCGCTGCTCGACGCGTTCTACGACTCGCCCGTCCGGCTCGTCACCTGCCGCCACGAGCAGGGAGCGGCGAACGCGGCGGAGGCGTACGGGAAGCTCACGGGTCGTCCGGGGATCTGCATCGTCACGCGCGGGCCGGGCTCGACCCAGGCCGCCGTCGGCGTCCACACGGCGAAGCAGGACTCGACGCCGATGATCCTGCTCGTCGGGCACGTCCCGCGGGCGTTCGAGGGTCGCGAGGCCTGGCAGGAGCTCGACTACGCCAGGGTCTTCGGGGGTATCGCCAAGGCCGCGTGGCACGTCGATCGCGCGGATCGGATCCCCGAGCACGTCGGGCGCGCGTTCTCCCTCGCGCTCTCCGGGCGGCCCGGCCCCGTCGTGCTCGCGCTGCCCGAGGACGTGCTCGCGGAGGAGGCTGACGCCGTCGACGCAGCGCCGGTCGAGATCGCTCGCGCGGCCCCGCGCGAGGAGGACGTCCACCGCCTTCGCGAGCTGCTCGACGGGGCCGAGCGCCCGCTCGTGATCGCGGGCGAGGGCGGGTGGACGAAGGAGACCGGCGAGGGCGTCATCGCCTTCTGCGAGGCGAGCGAGCTGCCCGTCGCGTGCGCCTTTCGCTGCCAGGACTTCGTCGACAACCGCTCGCCGAGCTATGCGGGCGTCCTGGGAGTCGCGATGGACGAGCAGCTGGCGAGCCGCGTCCGCGAGGCGGATCTCGTCATCGCGGTCGGCGGCCGGCTCGGCGAGGTGCCGACGCGCCGCTACACGCTCCTCGAGCCGCCTCGACCCCGCCAGACGCTCGTCCACGCACACCCGGACCCGGACGAGCTCGGCTTCGTGTACGAGCCCGACCTGCCGATCCTCTCGGGCCTGCCCGAGCTCGCGGCCGCGCTCCGCGAGCTCGAGCCCGTCGAGCCTCGCTGGCGCGAGTGGACGAACGCCGCGAGGGCCGACTACGAGCAAAACCTCCGACACGAGCCGATGGAGGGGCCGGTCGACCTCGGCGAGATCATGGCCTTCCTGCGCGGGAGGCTGCCCGCCGACGCGATCCAGACCTGCGGCGCGGGCAACTTCACCGTCTGGGCGCATCGCTTCGCCGAGTTCACGCAGTACGGGACGCAGGTCTGCCCTCGCAGCGGCTCCATGGGCTACGGCGTCGCCGCGGCGGTCGCCGCGAAGCTCGTGCACCCGGCCCGAATGGCCCTCTGCTTCACGGGCGACGGCGACTTCGTCATGAGCTCGCCGGAGTTCGCGACGGCGGTGCAGTACGACCTGCCGATCCTCGTCCTGCTCGTGAACAACGGCATGTACGCGACGATCCGCATGCACCAGGAACGCCAGTTTCCCGGCCGCGTGATCGGCACCGACCTCGTCAACCCCGATTTCCCCTCGCTCGCGCAGGCGTACGGGGGTTACGGGGAGCGCGTCGAGCGGACCGACGACTTCGAGGCCGCATTCGAGCGAGCGCTCGCCTCGGGGAAGCCGGCCCTCCTCGAGCTACCCGTCGACCCGGAGCGGATCAGCCCGCGGATCACGCTCGGCGAGTTGCAGGCGCAGGCGCGATGAGACGCCGAGAGATCCGTGTCGACGCGCTCGCCGAGCCGATCTCGCACTACACGGACGCCGTTCGGGCCGGCGACCTCCTGTTC
>JBOHBD010000103.1:0-6729 GCA_050698195.1 Gaiellaceae bacterium | reverse complement strand
TCACGGCGACGAGCTCCCAGTTCCAGTCCACGGCGCTGTGAGCGACCCACGCCAGGTAGGCGCCGGCCGCGGCCGGCACCAACCGCGTGCGGCGGGCTCTCACGGCCGCGACCATGGGTACGACGAGCCCGAGGCAGAGGAGAGCGAGACCGACGACACCCACCTCGGCCAGCATCTCCACATACAGCGAATGCGCGTCTCGAATGACCTGGAGGCTCGGCCGCTGCTGGTACCAGAGGTACTCGTACGAGCCCGCCCCGTGGCCGAGCACCGGGCGGTCACGAGCGGCGTCCCACGCGACTCCGAAACTCTCCTGGCGGCCGTTCCCCGACACGCTGAAGAGGCGCTCGTTGAGGTTCTGTCCCCCGGGCACGGTGGGCGTGTCGAAGCGATCCTTGAGCCCGGCGAGCGCGTCCCTGGGACCACCTGCGAGGACGACCGCGATCAGGAGGCCCGCCACGGCCAGCGCTGCAAGCCCTGCGTCCACGCTTCTGAGCGCCCAGCGCGGCACATCGACCCTGCGCGCAACCAGGGCGGCTCCCACCGCGAGAACGCCGGAGAGGAGGGCGAACGCGACGATCACCGCGGCGAGCCGGTGTCCCTGGGCGACCGCGTCGGCCTGCGGCGCTTCTTCGGTCGTGAGCGCCTCCTGCTGCGAGGCGATCGCGACGCAGGCGACGGACGCCGGCAGGACGGAGAGCGTCGACCAGACGAGACGGAACCGGCGTGGATCGAGCGCGACCGTCGCCACGAGGCCCACACCGAGTGCAGCCCACGCGCCGCGGCTGAACGTGAAGTAGAGCGTCGTCGCGAGGACCGGCAGCGAGACGCCCGCGACGGCGGCATGCACCACGCGCTTCGCGTGAGCGAGAAATCCGAGACCGACGAGGATCCCGATCGCCGTCAGGAGCCCGAGCGAGTTCCAGTATCCGATCGGCTCCGCAAGGCGGTACGGCAAGCCGCGATAGTCGAACGTCTCGAACCGGTCCTGGAAGAGACGCGTGGCGAGAGCGTACGACGCGATCACGGCCACCCCGGCGAAGATTCCCGCGGCGAGCGCTGCCTCGTCGCCGCGACGAAGCACGAACGCGACGGCGAGCGCGAGGCCGACGTAGGCGAGCATCCGCTCCACCTCGCGGATCGACGCCGCCGGGCTCAGGGACCAGGTCGCGGACAGCGCGATCCAGACCCCCAGCCCGGTGACCAAGAGCGCGAAGGCGACCCTGAGTCTCCCGGGGGCCCTCGCCCAGCCGAGTATCAACACGAGCGCCACCGGGCAGACGAAGGCGAGCGCGACCCAGCCCCAGGACTGCGAGAAGTAGGCGCCCTCGCTGCCCGCGGCCGCGACGCCGAGCGCCGCGACGCCGAGAGCCACAGCCCAGGTGCGCATTGCTCTCGTCACCCCGCCGGCGCCGCCTGCCAATCCGGACCTACCGGTTCAATGTCCGCAGGAAGCAATCCGTGATCCGCCGCATCGGCACACTCGTCATTCTGGTCGGCCTCGGGCTGCTCGCCTGGACCGGCACCGTGTACCTCTGGAAGGACCCTTTCACGACGGCGTACACGGCCTACGAGCAGCGGCAGCTCGAGAGCAGTCTCGACGACGGGTTCGAGGCGTGGCGGCCCGTGGCTCGCCAGCCGAAGACGAATCGCCCTGGCAGGCCGGCGAGACCCGCGGACCTGCGCAAGGAAGCCCGCGCCTACCGCGACTCGAGCGACGTGGGCGATGCGATCGCCCGGCTCGAGATCCCACGTCTCGACCTCGACGTCGTGGTCGTCAACGGCGCCGATTCGGGGACGCTGCGGCGCGGCCCCGGCCGCCACCTCGACACGGCGATGCCGGGAGAACGGCGCCTCGTCTACGTCGCGGGCCATCGCACGACGTTCGGGGCTCCGTTCTCGCACATCGACAGCCTTCGACCCGGCGACAGCATTCTCCTCGAGCTCCCGTATGCGTCGTTCGAGTACCGCGTCACGGGGCACCGGATCGTCGACCAGTACGAGCTCTCCGTCCTCCGCTCCCGAGGGCGCGAGGAGCTCGTCTTGCAGGCGTGCCATCCACGGTTCTTCGCAAGTCAGCGCTACCTCGTCTACGCGCGACCAGTCCACGTCGTCGGCAAGCAGGCGGTGTCCGCGACTGGCTGAGGTCAGGAGGGCGTCACGCGGTACGCGTCGAAGACCGCGTCGAGGTTGCGGAGCGCGGTCAACAGCGAGCGAAGCTCCTTCACCTCGCCGACCTCGGCCGTGTACCAATTCCGCGCCATCCCGTCCTCGACGACGCCGCCGTACGAGACGATGTTCGCGCCGTGCTCGCTGAACGTCCGCGCGACGTCCTCCAGCAGTCGCGCGCGATCCCAGGCGTCGACCGAGATCTGCACCAGGAAGCTCGCCGACGCCCCGCCTTCCCACTCGACACCGGTGAACCGCTCCGGATTGCGCTTGAGCGCCTTCACGTTGGGGCAGTCCTCGCGATGGACCGTGATGCCGCGTCCGAGTGAGATGTATCCGACGATCGGATCGCCGGGAACGGGCGTGCAGCACTTCGCGAGCCGGACGAGGACGTCCTCCACCCCGAGCACGCTGATGCCGAGGCGACCGCTCGAGACCGCGGTCTTCGCCCGCGGCGGCTTCGTCGTGATTGCTGGCTCGGCCGCTACCTCGCCCGTCTTCAGCCGCTGGATGACCTTGTTCACGATCTGCCCGGGTTGGAGCTTCCCCGCGCCGAGCGCGACGTAGAAGTCCTCCGCCTTCCTGAAGCCTGTCTCGCGGATGACCTGCGCGAGCACGCTCGAGCCCTGGAGCTTGCGGTACGGAAGCTTCTGCGCCTTCAAGCCCTGGTCGAGGAGCTCGCGGCCTTTGGCCTCGGTCTCGCCCCGCGTCTCCCGCTGGAACCACTGCCGGATCTTGTTGCGGGCCCGGGAGGACCTGGCCAGCGCGAGCCAGTCCCGAGAAGGCCCTCGGCCCGACTTGGACGTCAGGATCTCGACGAAGTCCCCGTTCGTCAAGCGGTAGTGGAGCGGCACGATCCTCCCGTTCACCTTTGCTCCGACGGTGCGGTGGCCGACGTCGGTGTGGACCGCGTATGCGAAGTCGATCGGCGTCGCCCCGGACGGCAGCACCTTCACCTCACCTTTCGGCGTGAAGACGTACACCTCGTCCGAGAAGAGGTCCGTGCGGAGGGTCCGCATGTACTCGCCGGGGTCCTGCTCATCCTGCTGCGAGTCCATCAGCGACTTGACCCACACGAGCCACTCGTCGTCCGCCTTCGCACCGCGACCGCGCTTGTACAGCCAGTGCGCGGCGACCCCGTACTCGGCTTCCTCGTGCATCTGCCGCGTCCGCACCTGGATCTCGAGGGGTCGTCCCTCAGGCCCGATCATCGTCGTGTGGAGCGAGCGGTACCGATTCAGCTTCGGCATCGCAATGAAGTCCTTGAACCGGCCGGGCATCGGCTTCCAGAGCGAGTGGACGAGGCCGAGCGCGGCGTAGCAGTCGCGCGTCCCCTCCTCCCCGGTTCGCTCGCAGATCACCCGCAGCGCGGTGAGGTCGTAGATCTCGTTGAACTCACGGCCCCGCTTCGCCATCTTGTCGTAGATCGAGTAGAAGTGCTTCGCGCGCGCGGCGATCTCCGCCGGGATCTCGGCCTTGTGGAGCTCCTCGCCGAGGATTGCCGCGGCCTTGTCCGCCTGCGCCTCCCGGTCGGCGCGCTGGTCGGCGACCATCGCCTTGATCTCCGCGTACTTGCGCGGGTGAAGGGTCTGGAACGCGAGGTCCTCGAGCTCCCACTTGAGCGCGTGGATCCCGAGCCGGTGGGCGAGCGGCGCGTACACCTCGAGCGTCTCGCGCGCCTTCTGCGCCTGCTTCTGCTTGCTCTGGTACTCGATCGTCCGCATGTTGTGCATTCGGTCGGCGAGCTTGATGAGGATCACGCGGACGTCCTGCGCCATCGCGACGATCATCTTCCGGTAGTTCTCCGCCTCCGCCTGCTCGCGGCTCTGGAAGCTGATCCGCGTCAGCTTCGTGACGCCCTCGACGAGTTGGGCCACCTCCGAGCCGACCTCGGAGCGGATCTCGTCGAGATCGGCGCCTGTGTCCTCGACGACGTCGTGGAGGAGCGCCGCGGCGATCGTCTGCGCGTCGAGATGGAGCTCGGCACAGATTCGCGCGACGCCCAGCGGATGGTGGATGAACTCTTCGCCCGACCGGCGCGTCTGGTCCTCGTGAGCCAGCTCGGCGATCTCGAACGCACGCCGCAGGAGATCCTTGTCGACCTCCGGGTTGTAGGCCTCGACCTCGGCGATCAGCTCCTCGACGAGGTGCTCGTGATGCCGTTTGGCATCGAGGACGCTCATGGGCCGGTCTCCGGCCCATGAGCGCGTAGGGGTGTGGGGAGCCGGGAGGTTCCCGGCGCTCTCAGAAAGGAGCAGGTACGCGGGGGGAACATTGTTGCCCCCACGAACGCGAGCCGGAGGCGAGCGTTGCTCATGTGTTCAGTGTACTGAGTGGCTTTCCAGGCCCATGGCCGGGTCGAAGGAACGACTCGTCCGACGTTGAAAGCCAGCGGATGGGCCCGATTCGACGCTGGCTCCGGCAACGCCTCGCGCGGCGACTCGCCGTCGCGATGCGCGAGGCCCTGCTGCCGTAGGCGTCGATCACGCCGCCCGGGGTAGGACCTCGGCCTCGCGCGCGAGCAGCGCTCGGAACGTCGCCGACTCGAGGAGCTGCCGCCGGCGGCTGGCCGCCCCGTTCAGCCCGAGCTCGGCGAAGATCCGCTGCGCCTCAGGTGTCCACGCGCCCGCGCCCGCCCGCCACAGCTGCGCCATGCGCCCGCGCAGAGCTTCGTAGCCGTCCGGCGTGTCGAAGAGCCGGCGGACGACGAGCTGCGGCGCTACCGTGCCGTTCCAGTGGTTCTCCTTGAGCCGGCACGCGACGTCGAAGAGGCCTTCGGCGCGCACCCGGTCGAGTTGCGAGCCCTGGCCGAACGCGATTGCGCTCCCGGCATCGCGTCCGTGCTGGCGAACGCGAAACCGCAGGTGCTTGCCGTCGCCGACCGTTGCCGGGGCGACCGGCTGCGACGCCGGGACGAGCAAGGTGACGTCGGGGTTCCCGAGCCCGAAGGGCGCCAGCCGGTCGAGCTCCTGTGCGAGCGGAAGCGTGAGGTCCTCGGCCGAGACGACCGCATCCACGACGGTCACCGGCTGGAGATCGTCGTCGTGGAGCTGGTTGTCTGCGTGGGCCGCAAACGCCTCGGCGAACGCCTCGATGCGCTCGGGGTCGATCGAGAGCCCGGCGGCAGCACGGTGTCCTCCGAACCGCTGCAGATGCTCGGAGCACACCTTGAGGGCGCCGTGAAGGTCGAAGCGCGGCACCGAGCGGCCCGAACCCTTCCACCCGTCCTGGGAGGCCGCGATGAGGATCACGGGGCGATGAAACCGCTCGACGAGGCGAGAGGCGACGATGCCGATCACCCCTTCGTGCCAGTCCTCACGCGAGAGGACGTAGCCCCGTCGCCTCCGTTCCGGCTCAGGGAGCGTGTCGACGAGTGCGGTCGCCTCGCGCAGGATCCGGTCCTCGACCGCCTGCCGGTCGCGGTTCAGGTCCTCGAGCTCGAGGGCGAGCTTCTTCGCTTCGTCGGCGTCCTCGGTCAGGATGAGCCGCAGCGCGACGTCGGGGCGGCAGAGCCTCCCGGCGGCGTTGATCCGCGGGGCGAGCCGAAACCCAACCGAGCCCGCGTCGACCGTGGCCGGATCGACGTGCGCGCTTCGCATGAGTGCTTGCAGCCCGACCCTTCGCGTGCACGCAAGCGCCCGAAGGCCGGCCGAGGCCAGCGCGCGGTTCTCGTCCACGAGCGGTACCACGTCGGCGATGGTCGCCAGCGCGACCAGGTCGAGGTGTCTGTGGAGGGCCGGGTGGTCGCGACCGAGGAGGGCCTCTCCGAGCTTGTGGACGACGCCGGTCCCGCACAGCTCGGGAAACGGATACGGCGAGGGCCGGGTCGACACGACCGGGCAGTCGGGCAGCGTGTCTCCCGGCCGGTGATGGTCGGTGACGACGACGTCGAGCCCGAGTGCCTTCGCCGACGCAATCTCCTCGACGGCGGTGATGCCGCAATCGACCGTGAGCACCAGCCCGACGCCGTCGTCGGCGAGCTTCGCCAGCGTGTCGCTCGAGACACCGTAGCCCTCCTCGAACCGGCTCGGCAGGTGCCATGCCGCGTCGGCGCCGAGCTCGCGCAGGATCAGGACTGAGAGCGCGGTGGCGCAGATGCCGTCGACGTCGTAGTCCCCGTGGACGCAGATGCGCGTCCCGGCTTCGACCGCCGATCGGATCCGCTCGACCGCGACGGCCATGTCACCGAGCAGGAAGGGATCGTGGCCGGGGAGCTCCGCGTCGAGGAAGCGGCGCGCAGCCTCCGGATCGCCGCACCCGCGCCGGGCGAGCACGGCCGCGGTGACGTCGCTCAGCGCGAGCTCGCGTGAGAGCGCCTCGCCGGCTGCCGGCTCGAAGGGCTCGATCGTCCAGACGCCTGCCACGCACGTGACGGTACGGACGCCGCCGGACGGATTTTGCGCAAGACCGGGATCCGCGAGTGCGGATCCCGGTCGCGCGAAGATCCCTGAAGGCGTCCGCTTCGCGGCCGCGGCTGGTCGGTTTTCCTGGGCAAGACCGGGATCCGCGAGTGCGGATCCCGGTCGCGCGACGATCCCTGTAGGCGTCCGCTTCGCGGCC
>JBOHBD010000102.1:0-2277 GCA_050698195.1 Gaiellaceae bacterium | reverse complement strand
AGAAGGCGCCGCCTGCACTCGGGCCGGCCCTCGCGCTCGAGTACCGCAACCTGCTCGTGCCCGTCATCCCTGGGCCATCGTCGGACGCCGCGATGGACGTCGCGTGCCAGCTCGCCGCCGAGCGACGGGCCAGGATCGTCGCACTGAGCGTCCTCGAGGTCCCGCTCGACCGCACGCTCGTCGAGGCGCTCCCCGAGCTCGAGCGCGAGGCGAACCGGGAGCTGGACGAGGCAATCGCGATCGGCGACTCGTACGGCGTGCGCGTGCTCACCCGCCTCGAACGTGCTCACACCGCCGGGCCCGCGATCGTCGCCGAGGCGCGCGCCCGCGACTCCGAGATCATCGTCCTCGGCTCGCCTCGTCGCCGCCTGACGGCGCGCCAGGGCGCGGTCTTCGGGAGGACCGTGGATCACGTCCTCAAGCACGCACCGTGCCGCGTCCTCGTTGCCGCGGCGGAGACGGCATGAAGTTCTACTCCTGGGCAGTCGTGGCCTTCTCGGTCGCGTTCGTCGGGATCGGGATCGCGCTGCTCGCCGTCACCGCCGCCCAGGGAGGGGGCGTCGTGGGATTCCTCCTCGGTGGGCTCTTCGTCGCTCTCGGCGCCGCCCGCCTGGCGGTGGAGAGAAGACGGCGTGGCCCGTAAGCTCCGCGGCTTCGAGCGTGTCCTCGACGCGCCCTCGCTCTTCGCGGTCGCGTACGGGGAGATCGCGTCGTCCCTCTACATCGCCCTCGGCATCGTCGCCGCGGCCGCGCTCGGCCTGACACCGCTCGTCCTCCTCCTGACCGGCCTGCTCTTCTTCGTCGTCTCCCTGTCCTACGCGGAGGGCACGGCCGCGCTGCCCGAGACCGGCGGCGCGGCGACGTTCGTCAGGCGGGCGTTCTCGGACCTCGCCGGCTTCCTCACCGGCTGGGCGCTCTTCCTCGATTTCCTGATCGTCATGGCGCTGTCCGCGCTCTTCGTCCCGCACTACCTGGCCGAGACGATCTCCGTCCCGGAGCTCCGCGACGAGCCGTGGGACGCGGTCGCCGGCTGCGGCCTGATCGCGGGGATCGCCGCGGTGCGTCTCGTCCGGCGAACGCGGCTACACGTCGGGTCGCTCGCCGTCGCGCTGCTCGACCTCCTCGTGCAGGCCGTTCTCGTCGTGCTCGGGCTCGCCTTCCTGCTCTCGCCCGAGATGCTGTCCGAGGGGCTGGGCTTCGAGCGCGGACAGGACTGGGGAGATCTCGCGTTCGCGCTTCCTCTCGCGATGCTCGCGTATACGGGTCTCGAGACCGTGGCCAACCTCGCCGAGGAGGCGCGAGAGCCGGGCCGGACGCTGCCGCGCTCGCTCTTCTCGGCGATCGGGCTCGTCGTGGTCGTCACCGTCTTGATCGCGGGCGTCGGGCTTTCCGCGTTCCCGGTCTCGGGCGGCGAGACGGCGCTCGGCGAGGAGTGGCTGGAGGCGCCGCTCGTCGGCATCGCCGCGGCGTTCGAGGGCTCATTGCCGGCGCTGCTCGTCGACGTGCTTCGCGTCGCGGTCGGCATCTCCGGCGCGCTGATCCTCGTCGCCGCGGCTACGACGTCGGTGACCGGAATCACGCGGCTGACGTACTCGCTCGCCGGGCACGGTTCGCTCCCGCGAGAATTCGCGCGGCTCGAGCGACGGGCGCTCGTCTCGAGCGAGGCGATCCTCATAGCCGCCGCTCTCGCGATCGGCCTGATCGTGCTGACCGAGGTCGTGGCCGGGGGCGATCCGCAGTTCCTGGCAGCGATCTACTCCTTCGGTGTCCTCATCGCATTCACCGCGGCCCAGCTCGCGGTCATCGGGCTGCGCGTCCGGGAGCCTGCCCTCACGCGACCGTTCGTCGCCCGTCCCAACATCTCGGTTCGCGGTGTGGCGCTGCCCCTTCCGGCTCTCGTCGGCGCGCCCGTCACGCTCGTCGTCTGGGTCCTCGCGCTCGTGACACATCCGGGCGCGCGCTACGCGGGGCCGCTGTGGCTCGCCGCCGGGCTCGTCGTCTTCGTGGTCGTGCGCAGGTCGCGGAGGCGAGGCCTGCTCGAGCAGGTCGCGGTCGAGGCGCTACCGCCTGGAGCCGAGTTCGCGCGCATCCTCGTCCCGATGAAGCTCGGCGACATCGGCGAGGAGATGCTCGCCACGGCGATCGCCCTCGCGAAGGAGTCGGGAGCGGAAGTGGAGGCGATAACGGTCGTACGTGTGCCGCGCCGCTACGAGCTCGAGGGGCCCTTGCCACCGGACGTCGCGGCGCGCGTCGACACCTCGCTCGAGGAGGCGAGAC
>JBOHBD010000101.1:0-2714 GCA_050698195.1 Gaiellaceae bacterium | reverse complement strand
CTCCATGGTCATGGCGGCCTCCCCGCGCTCGAGCTCCTCGCAGAGGTGGTGCAGCGCGCGGTTGCCGATTCGGCAGGGCGTGCACTTCTGGCACGACTCCTCCGCGAAGAAGCGCATCGTCTCCGAGAGCAGGCGGAGTGGTGAGTACGCCTTCGGGAAGACCTGCACCGCCGCCGAGCCGACGCCGGCTCCGTACTCCTGCAGCGCGTCACGTGTCAGCGGCGTGTCGAACGCCGCCGGAGGCAGGATCCCGCTCGCGGCGCCGCCCGGGACGACCGCGCCCACGTCGCCCGAGAAGCCGCCCGCGTACTCGTCGACGAGCTCGCGGGTCGTGATCCCGTTCGGTGCCTCGTAGCAGCCCGGTCGCTCGACGGCGCCCGAGACCGACCACAACCGCGTGCCTGTGGCATCCCTCGTGCCGAGCGCAGCCCACCACTCGCCGCCGTTCCGGAGGATCGCCGGGATGTGGGCGAGCGTCTCGACGTTGTTGATCAGCGTCGGGCGGCCCAGGTAGCCGACCTGCGCAGGGAAGGGCGGCCGCAGTCGCGGCATCGCGCGCCGCCCCTCCATCGACTCGAGCATCGCCGTCTCCTCCCCGGCGATGTAGGCTCCCGCGCCGACCACGAGCTCGAGCGAGCATCCCTCCAGGAGCCCCGCAGAGCGGAACTCGTCGATCGCCTGCCTGAGCCGGGCGCGCGAAGCGGCGTACTCCTCCCGGAGGTAGATGTAGCCCTCCGTCGCCTCGGCGAAGCGCATCGCGATCACGGCTCCCTCGACGAAGAGGTGCGGCCTGAGCTCGAGCACGTAGCGGTCCTTGATGGTCCCGGGCTCGCCCTCGTCGGCGTTGACGACCACGTACCGCGGGCCCGGCTCGCGCGAGACGGCCTCCCACTTGATGCCGGTCGGAAAGCCCGCTCCTCCGTACCCCGTGAGCCCGGAGGCCTTGAGCTCGGTGACGACGCGCTCCGGCGAAAGCGGCTCGCGGAGGAGCGTCAACCCGCCGCGCGCCTCGTAGTCCGCGAGCGCCTCGTCCCGTCGGCCGAGCCCTACGGCGGGGCCGTCGTTCGTCGCGTGCGTCACCTCGGGGACGACCTCGTCGCCCCGCGTCATGACGGGGGCGAGGTCGCAGTGCCCGAGGCAGGCGACCTCGATAGCGCCGGGCGTCCGGGCGAGGAGGTCGCGGGCGCCGAAGCAGTCGCAGACCGGGCCGGTGCAGACGCGCAGCGCTTCCACCGGCACCTGCAGAAAGGAGTAGAAGGACACGACCTCGTGCACCTCTCCGCGCCGGATCGACATATGGTCGGCGAGCACGTCCGACAGCTCGGGGGTGATCGGGCCCACCTCGCGCCGGATCCGGCCGAGGTTGTCCAGGAGCCGTGTCCGCTGGGTGGGCAGCTCCGAAACGAGCATGGCCAACTTCACCGCGTCCACGCCTCGATCCTACGCCGGAGCAGCCAATTCCCGTCGCCTAGAGGAGGCCAAGTTACAAGTTGTTACTTGGCCTCCTCGGGCCGTCCGGCCGCCTCCGCCTTACTCCTTCGCGGGCGGGCGGCGGAGGCGTTTGGTGGTGCCTCGTCGCCGCTTGCTCTCGAGCCTCCTCTCGCGGGAGCCCGCCGTCGGTGTCGTCGGCACCCTGCGTCGCGGCACCGCGAGGGCCGCACGCAGCTTCTCGACGAGGCGCTCGATCGCGAGCTCGCGGTTTCGGCGCTGGCTGCGCTCGTCCTGCGCCACCGCTCGCAGGACGGGTCCCGCGCGCGCGACGACGCGTCGCTTCTGCACCTCGGACAGGGCCGTCGACGCTTCCACGTCGAGCACCGCTTCGACGCGCGTCGACGAGCGCTGAGCATGCTGGCCGCCCGGTCCGCTCGACGTCGAGATCCTGAGCTCGATCTCGGAAACGGGGAGCGAGACGGAGCGTGTGACCCAAATAGACTCACGCTCCATGGCGTGCATTCTGCTGGACATCGACGGCGTGCTTCATGTCTCGGGCGAGCCCATTCCAGGCGCCGTGGACGCCGTCTCCGAGCTCCGGCGGGCAGGCCACCTGCTCCGCTTCGTGACGAACAACTCGACCCGTCCGCGGGCGCGACTCGCCGAGGAGCTGCGCCAGATGGGGTTCGAGCTCGAGAGCGACGAGCTGCAGACGACTCCTGGCGCGGCGGCACGCGAGCTCGCCGGCAAACGGGTGCTCGCTCTCGTGATGGCGGCGGTCGTGCCGGATCTCGACGGGCTCGAGCTCGTCGGCCAAGACGCGGACGCCGTGCTCGTCGGAGGGTGTGACGAGACGTTCGAGCCGAATCAGGTCTTCAGCTACATGAATCTCGCCCGCGCGTTCGGCGAGATCCAGATGGGCGCCTCGTTCTACTGCCTGCACAAGAACAAGTGGTGGCAGACGAGCCGCGGGCCGATGCTCGACAGCGGTGCCTTCGTCGCCGGGCTCGAGTTCGCGACGGGCGTCGAGGCGACGGTGCTGGGCAAGCCCAGCCCGTCCTACTTCGCGGCGGCGCTCGACGCGCTCGATGCGGAGCCGGAGCTGACGTGGCTCGTGACGGACGACGTCGAGGGCGACCTGCGCGGCGCGCGACTCTTCGGGATGCGCACCGCGCTCGTGCGCACCGGCAAGTTCCGCCCGGAGTCGCTCGAGACCGCCGACGCCTCCCCTGACATCGTCGCGTCCTCGCTGGCGCAGTTCCCCGCTCTCCTCGAGGAGGACC
>JBOHBD010000100.1:0-2253 GCA_050698195.1 Gaiellaceae bacterium | reverse complement strand
TCGAGCCGGTCGTGGTCGCGGGACGGCCGCGGCTCGACCCCGCGAGGGACACGGCCGTCTTCTTCAACTTCAGGCCCGACCGGGCGAGGCAGCTCTCGCAGCGGCTGCTCGAGGCCGGCGTCGACCTGACGACGATGACCCGCTACCGCGCCGACTTCCCGTTCCCCGTCGTGTTCGAGGACCGGCCCGTGCAGTCGACGCTCGCCGAGGTGCTCTCCTCGTCTGGTGCGCGACAGCTCCACGTCGCCGAGACGGAGAAGTACGCCCACGTCACGTACTTCTTGAACGGCGGGGAGGAGCGCGAGTGGGAGGGCGAGACGCGCATTCTCGTCCCTTCCCCGCGGGACGTGCCGAGCTACGACCTGAAGCCTGAGATGTCCGCGGACGAGGTCGCCGAGCGGTTCTGCGCCGAGATCGGGCACGGGTACCGGTTCGCAGTCGTGAACTTCGCCAACCCAGACATGGTCGGCCATACCGGGTCGATTCCGGCCGTCGTCGCGGCGGTGGAGGCGGTGGACCGATGCCTCGGGCGCGTCGTCGAGTGCGTCCACGCCGCCGGCGGAGTGTGTTTGGTCACGGCGGATCACGGGAACGCAGAGGTCATGCTCGCGCCCGACGGGGCGAGTCCGCACACGGCTCACACGTCGAACCCGGTCCCGCTCGTCGTGACCGACGCGACTGTCTCGCTTGCGGACGGCGGCGAGCTGTCGGACCTCGCTCCCACGATTCTGGCGATGCTCGACCTGGTCGCCCCCGCCGATATGAGCGGAAAGGCGCTGACAACCGCTCTGTAAAGGCCCGCGCACAAACCCTTTACCAAACTCGTTCTATACTCGCCGCGTCCATGTCGCTGCCACAGCCCGATCTCGGCGTCCTCCGCAAGGCACAGCGCGGAGACGAGCGCGCGTTCGCGATCATCGTGCGCACGTACGAGCAGGCGGTCTACAACTACATCGTCCGCCTGACGGGTGACCGGAACCTTGCGGAAGACCTGACGCAGGAGGTTTTTCTCCGCGTTTTCCAGGGGCTTCCCGGCTTCTCCTTGCGTTCGCGCTTCACGACCTGGCTCTTCCAGGTGACGAAGAACCGCGTACTCGACGAGCTGCGGGCCATCGAGCGCCGCCCGCGGGCCGTCGTCGCGCTCGAGGACGTGCCGCCGCTCGAGGTCGTCGACGCGCCCCTCGAGCGCTCCGAGGCGATCGACGCGGTCTGGCGTGCGGTCGAGCGGCTGAACCCCGACCTCAAGATGGCGCTCCTTCTCCGCGACGTCGTCGGCCTCTCGTACACCGAGATCGCCGAGACGCTCGAGATCACGCTCGCGACGGTCAAGTGGCGGATCTACAAGGCACGGGAGGAAGTCCAGTCTGCGCTGCACCGGGACGGTGTCGTCGTCCCCTTCCGCTCGGCGCCGACGGCGAAGCACCTCTAGGCGGGCTTGGCGGGAGGGTCTGGCCCCAGCCAGGCCCCGTCGCTTTCAGCAGCGGCCTACGATTGCGGCGTGACCCTCACGGACCCTGTCTCGCGCCTTGCCGACGCGCTCGCCGACGTCGCCGACGCCCCGGTCGGGCTCGAGCGCCCCGGTGACGCCGAGCACGGCGACTACGCGACCAACGTCGCGCTCCGGCTCGCCCCGACGAGGAAGCGCCCGCCGCTCGACATCGCCTCCGAGATCGCGGCCGGGGCGGTCGAACGGGGTCTCGTCGAGGCTGCCGAGTCAGCCGGGCCCGGCTTCGTCAACCTTCGCGTGGCGGACGCCTGGCTGGCTGCCGCCGTGGAGGAGATCCTCGCCGCGGGCGACTCCTTCGGTGCGGGCTTCGCGGAGAGCCGCGAGCGGATCCAGGTCGAGATGGTCTCCGCGAACCCGACCGGACCCCTCACTGTCGCGCACGCCCGAAACGCCGCCTACGGCGACTCGGTCGCCCGCCTCCTCGAGCTCGCGGGCCACGAGGTCGAGCGGGAGTACTACTACAACGACGCCGGTCGGCAGATGGAGCGCTTCTACGCCTCGGTCGAGGCGGTGCGCCGCGGCGAGGAGCCGCCGGAGGACGGGTATCGCGGGGACTACGTCGCCGAGCTCGCGAGCCTTCCGGGAGACCCCGTTCCGCCCATGCTGGCGCGCATCGAGGCGACGCTCGAGCGTTTCCGCGTCCACTTCGACACGTGGGCCCTCGAGAGCGACGTGGAGGCGGAGATCCCCGAGGCGATCGCGCTCCTCGACACGTACGAGGCCGACGGCGCCGTCTGGGCCCGGAC
>JBOHBD010000099.1:0-3331 GCA_050698195.1 Gaiellaceae bacterium | reverse complement strand
TGCCGGCGGCGGGCGCGTCGCCGCCGTAGAGCTCCCAGGCGGCGAGCGCGTTCAGCTCGAGGAAGGCACTGCCGGGATCGAGCAGACGGTCGATCCGCTCCCGCGCGGTGAGCTTTCCCCTCGAGCGGTGGCGCTCGACCGCCTTCGCGCCGCCGCCCGCAGCAGCCAGCGCTGTTCGCTCGCGAAGCTCAGCGACGAGGGCCTCCATCCGCTCGCGTCGCCTCTCGAACGTCTCGTCCCGGGCTGTGGAAGACGTGAGCACGGCCACGGCGCGAGCTTACCGTCGAGCTTCCCGCCCCGGGCGCACGGCTCCTCCTTGCTCTGCCGTGGCACGTCGGCGACACTCCCCTGAGCACCGTCAAGGAGGGCCCATGAGCGACACGGTCAAGCACGTCCTCGACGAGACCCGGCTGCCAGAGGCCTGGTACAACCTCGTGTCCGATCTCCCCGAGCCGCCGCCGCCGGTTCTCCACCCCGGAACAGGGCAGCCTGTCGGCCCGGACGACCTCGCGCCGCTCTTCCCGATGCAGATCATCCTGCAGGAGGTCGCGACCGAACGCTTCATCGCGATTCCCGAGGACGTGCGATCCGTCTACAGGCAGTGGCGTCCCACTCCGCTCTTCCGCGCCCGCAGGCTCGAGCGGTCCCTCGATACACCGGCGCGCATCTACTACAAGTACGAGGGCGTCTCCCCGACCGGCTCGCACAAGCCGAACACCGCGGTCGCGCAGGCCTACTACAACAAGGAGGAGGGCGTCACCAGGCTCGCCACCGAGACCGGGGCCGGCCAGTGGGGCTCGGCGCTCGCCTACGCGGGTGCGATCTTCGGGCTCGAGGTCGAGGTCTACATGGTCAGGGTCTCGTACGACCAGAAGCCGTACCGGCGCGGGCTCATCGAGGCGTTCGGCGCCCGAGTCGTCGCGAGCCCCTCGGAGGAGACCAACGCCGGCCGCGCGATCCTCGCCGAGCACCCGGACTCGAGCGGGAGCCTCGGGATCGCGATCTCGGAGGCCGTCGAGGCCGCCGCGCCGCGTGAGGACACGAAGTACTCGCTCGGGTCGGTGCTCAACCACGTCCTGATGCACCAGACGGTGATCGGCGAGGAGGCGCTGCTCCAGCTCGAGTCGGCGGAGGACTACCCGGACGTCGTCATCGGCTGCACCGGCGGGGGCTCGAACTTCTCGGGGCTCTCGTTCCCCTTCATCGGCCGCGCGCTGCGCGAAGGGAGCGAGATCCGGGTCATCGCCGTCGAGCCGGCCGCGTGCCCGAGCCTGACGAAGGGGTTGTACGCATTCGACTTCGGCGACACGGGGCACCTGACCCCCCTCGTGAAGATGCACACGCTGGGCTCGACCTTCGTCCCGCCGCCGTTCCACGCCGGAGGCCTGCGCTATCACGGCATGGCGCCGATGGTGAGCCACCTGAAGGAGCTCGGCCTGATCGAGGCGCGCTCCTACACGCAGACGGAGGTCTTCGCGGCCGGGGTCGAGTTCGCGCGCGTCGAGGGGATCCTCCCCGCGCCCGAGGCGAACCACGCGGTCAAGGCGGCGATGGACGAGGCCGTCCGCTGCCGCGACGAGGGCGTCTCGCAGGCCATCCTCTTCAACCTCTGCGGCCACGGCCACTTCGACATGCAGGCCTACATCGACTACTTCGACGGGAGGCTCGAGGACCACGCGTACTCGGAGGACGAGGTCGCGATGGCGCTCGCCGGGCTACCGGCCGTAGGCGTCTAACGGTCTGTCGCGGCCAGGCGCTCGAGCTCGCGCGAGGTGTCGAGGCGGGCGGAGGCTACCGCCTCGGCTGCGGCGGCCGCCACCGGTCCGGCGACGGCCGCCAGGAACGTGTGTGCGTCGATCGCGAAGGCGCTCACGCGGTCAGTGCGGTGACGGTGGCCGTGCGCGGCACCTGCCGGAGGAGAGCGATCTCGCCGACACCCTCGCCGCTGCCACACGTGCCGAGGCGTCGCCCGTCGTCGCTCACCTCGACGTCACCCTCCGCGATCAGCACGTAGTGGTCGCCGCGCTCTCCCTTGCGCATGACGACGTCACCGGGCTCGAAGGACAGCGGCGCGAGGCTTTCGGCCAGCCGGTCGAGCGCGGTCAGCGGCAGCAGGGAGAAGAGCTCGTTCCGCCGAAGCAGCGCGATGCGGTCTTCGACGAGCGTCGACCGTCGAGCGCCACCCAGGACGGCTCTCGACGTGAGTAGCGACAGCAAGGGGAGCAGAGCGCCCGTGACGACGAACGTGCCGCGTGCGCCGAGCGTCGCTACGAGCAGCGGTGCGAGCAGGCTGCCGGCGAGTAGCCCGGCTCCGAAGAGTCCCTCCATGACGCCGAACATGGTCACGCGGTCCTCGTTTCGCACGCCGCGCTGGACGAGCGTGAACCCCGAGATGTCGAGGATCGCGTTGCTCACGCCCGTAACGAACAGCGCACCCAGGGCGAGAGCCGCAGTCGGCCAGGCGCCGATGACGACGAGCGGCAGGCCCCAGCCCGCGAGGGAGAGCAAGCACACCTTCGCGAGGTGCTTTCCGCCGCTCAGGGCGAGCGCGCCGATCGCGCCGAGGAGCCCGCCGAGCCCGATCGCCGCGTTCAGCAGTCCGACCCCCGCCTCTCCCATGTCCAGCAGCTCGATGGAGGCGACGACGATCAGCGTGATGAGGACTCCACGCACGAACACCTGCGCGACGAAGTTGCCGATGAGAACCGTCGTCTCCGGATAGCGGCGCAGCACGCGAGGCACGTCCGAGAGGCGAAAGCCGGCGGCACGATCGACACCGGCGCCGCCACGTGCGTCGGCGGCGCGCTCGAAGGTGATGCCCGTCACCGCCGCCGCGGCGCCGGCGAAGGCCGCCGCGACGAGCAGGCTGGCAACGACCGAACCCGTCACAGCCACGAGCCCCCCGGCGAGCAGAGGACCGGCGAAAGTACCGATGCCCTCGCCCGTGCTCGACGCGACGTTGGCGGCTACCAGCTCTCCGGGCGTGCGCGCGAACGCAGGGAGGAGGGCGGTTTGGATCGGGCGGACGAGCGAGCCGGCTCCGGCCACGACCGCCGCGAGGAGGAACGTGAGCTCCACCGGCAGACCGCTCGCGACGACGAGCGCCGTCGCGACGGCACCGACGGAGCGAACGACGTTGATGATGGTGAGCGCGCGATCGCCGCGGTAGCGACCCACGAGGGTCGGTGCGAACGGCGCGGCGACGATGGCGGGGACGACCCGAATTGCTCCGAGGATTCCGGCTGCAAGCGCTCCGCCGGCGTCGTAGGCGATGACGAGGAGCACGACGAGAAGCGCCCAGTCGGCGGCGGTCCCCGCCGTCCAGGCGAGC
>JBOHBD010000098.1:0-4383 GCA_050698195.1 Gaiellaceae bacterium | reverse complement strand
GGACATCTTCTTCCCGAAGCGCATGTGGCGCCGCACCGACCTCAAGCAGCGCTACGACGTCGTCATCGTCGGCGGCGGCGCCCACGGGCTCGCGACCGCGTACTACCTCGCGAAGAACCACGGCGTGCGGAACGTCGCGGTGCTCGAGAAGAGCTACATCGGCGCGGGCGGCTCGGGCCGCAACACGACGATCATCCGATCGAACTACCGGACGCCGGAGGGCGCCGAGTTCTACCGCGAGAGCGTGCAGCTCTACCAGCGCCTCTCGACCGAGCTCGACTTCAACCTCATGTTCTCGCAGCACGGCCATCTGACGCTCGCGCACTCGGACCGGGGGATGGTCGTCGCACAGGAGCGCGCCGAGGTCAACAAGCTGCTCGGGATCGACTCGGCCGTCGTGACGCGGGAGGAGATCGCGGAGATCTGCCCGCAGCTCGACGTCTCCGACAGGCCCGCGTACCCGATCATGGGCGCGCTGTACCACCCTCCCGGCGGGATCATCCGGCACGACGCGGTCGTCTGGGCGTTCGCCCGCGGTGCCGACGAGCTCGGCGTCGAGATCCACCCGGACACGGAGGTGACGGGCTTCGAGCGCGACGGCGACCGCATCACAGCGGTCGAGACCTCGCGCGGGCGCATCGTATGCGGCCAGGTCGTGAGCGCGACGGCAGGCTGGTCGACGCTCGTCGCCGGGCTCGCCGGCGTACGGCTCCCGATCACGACCCACATCCTCCAGGCCTTCGTCACCGAGGCCCTGAAGCCGTTCCTCGACGTGATCATCGTCTCCTCGCAGCTTCACGTGTACATCTCCCAGACCGACCGCGGCGAGTTCCTGATCGGCGCCGAGATCGAGCCGTACACGACCTACAAGGGGACGGGAACGCTGTCCTTCCTCGAGATCTCGGCACGGCACACGCTCGAGCTCCTTCCCCAGCTCGAGCGGATCAAGGTGCTCCGGACCTGGACCGGGCTCTGCGACCTCTCGCCGGACTACAGCCCGCTCCTCGGCAAGACGGAGGTCGACAACTTCCATCTCTCCGCCGGGTGGGGGACGTACGGGTTCAAGGCTGCGCCGATCGTCGGCGTGACACTCGCCGAGCTCGTCGCGACGGGAAAGACCCCGGACCTGATCGCCCCCTTCGCCCTCGAACGCTTCCACACGGACACGCTCGTCTCGGAGCTGGCCGCAGCTGCCGTGAGCCACTGAGGAGGACCATGAAGACAGAGATGCCGTCCAGCCTGGAGATCGCGCAGACCGCCGCGCTGCGCCCGATCCTCGACGTCGCCGCCGATGCCGGCCTGCTTCCCGACGAGGTGGAGCCGTACGGCCGCTACAAGGCGAAGGTCGACCTCTCCGTGCTCGAGCGGCTCGTGGATCGACCCGACGCGAAGCTCATCAACGTCACGGCGATCACGCCGACGCCCGCCGGGGAGGGGAAGACGACGACGTCGGTGTCGTTGACCCAGGGCCTCGGAGTCCTCGGCCGCACGCCGGTCCTCTGCCTGCGCGAAGCCTCGCTCGGGCCGGTCTTCGGGGTCAAGGGCGGCGCCGCCGGAGGCGGGTACGCGCAGGTCGTCCCGATGGAGGACCTGAACCTCCACTTCACCGGTGACCTGCAAGCCATCACGGCGGCGAACAACCTGCTCGCGGCGATGATCGACGCCCACGTCCTCCACGGGAACGAGCTCGGGCTCGACCCGCTGTCGATCTCCTGGCGGCGCTGCCTCGACATGAACGACCGCTCCCTGCGCGACGTCGTCACCGCGCTCGGAGGGCGTGCGAACGGGTATCCGCGCCAGACCGGGTTCGACATCACCGCGGCGAGCGAGACCATGGCTCTCGTGGCGGTCGCCCGCGACCTCGCCGATCTGCGGGAGCGGCTCGGGAGGATCACCGTCGGCGAGACGTACGCCGGCGAGCCCGTGACGGCGGAGCAGCTGCGAGCGGCAGGGTCGCTGGCGGTGCTGCTCAAGGAGGCGATCAAGCCGAACCTCGTGCAGACGCTCGAGGGTCAGCCGGCCTTCGTGCACTGCGGCCCCTTCGCCAACATCGCGCACGGCAACAACTCGCTCGTCGCGGACCGGGTGGCGCTCAAGCTCGGTGACTACGTCGTCACCGAGTCGGGCTTCGCATCGGACATGGGGATGGAGAAGTTCTTCGACATCACGTGCCGGATCGGAGGGCTGCGTCCTGACGCCGTCGTCCTCGTCGCGACCGTGAGGGCGCTCAAGCACCACGCCGGAGATCCGGACGGTGGGCTCGACGCGATCGAGATCGGCGCCCAGAACCTCGCCCGCCACATCGCGATCGTGAACGGGTTCGGGCTCCAGGCGGTCGTCGCCGTGAACCGGTTTCCAACGGACACCGACGAGGAGCTCGAGACCGTGCGGAAGCTCGCGCTCGAGCACGGCGCGTACGCGGCGGAGGCGAACGAGGCGTTCCAGCGGGGCGGCGCGGGCGCGACCGCGCTGGCGGAGGCGGCGATCGACGCTGCCGAGCGGCCCTCGACGTTCGAGTTCGCCTACCCGCTCGACGCGCCGATCGAGGAGAAGATCGGCGCCATCGCGACGAAGGTCTACGGGGCGGACGGCGTCGAGCTCCTGCCCGCGGCGAAGCAGAAGGCCGTCGCGTTCGAGCAGGCGGGGCTGGGCGACCTCCCGATCTGCATGGCGAAGACGCACCTCTCGCTGTCGCACGACCCGAAGCTCAAGAACGCCCCTGCCGGCTTCACCGTGCCGGTGCGCGACCTCCGTCCCTACACCGGTGCCGGCTGGATCGTCGCCCTCTGCGGCGACATGATGACCATGCCGGGGCTCGGGAAGTCCCCGGCGGCGTTCTCGATCGACATCGACGAGTCGGGCGAGACGGTCGGGCTCTTCTAGCGCGACCTGCGCCGCCTCGCCGCCGTCAAGCGCGGCGGCGCTTCAGGACTTTCGGCGCACGCTCTTCGGCGCCGATGTGAGCGAGGTGCGACCGCGGCCGCGAAAGCGGCCGCGCTCCAGGGATCTCGCGCGACCGGAGCTCCGCGCGAGCGGATTCCGGTCTTGCGCACGATTACGGATGCACGATCAGGACATCGCAGCGCGCCATGCGCTGCACGCCTTCGCTCACCGAATGGCCCAGGAACCGCTCGACCTGCGAGAGCTCGCGCGTCCCGACCACGATGAGGTCCGCCCCGCGGCTGTCGGCCACCTCCACGATCGCCTCCGCGATCTCGCCCACGGCCTCGACCAGCTCTGCCTCGATGCCGAGCTCGTCGAGGCGCGCGGCAGCCAGCTGCAGCTCGGGCCCTGGGCCATCGGGCTGCTCGCCGCCGACGAGTACCGGAACGACGCTCGTGACGACGACCTTCGCGCCGTAGAACCTCGCCAGCTCGGCGGCTCGGTCGAGCGCCCGATCGGAGTCGGTGGTGTCGTTGTACGCGAGGACGATCGTCTTCATCGGAAACTCCTTTCGGTCGAGGGAGCAAACGCGATCTTCGACCGAACGGAGCCGAGCGAAATCCGGGGAGACCCGGCTTCCTCTACCGGGTTTCTACTGAGCCTGCTCGACGCGGAGGCTGAAGCCCCCGCCCGGGCCGATGCCGAGCGAGTGCAGCAACCGGCCCTGCCAGTCGGGGTCGCCGCCGACGCACGTCGGGCAGGCGCGCAGCGTCGCGCCCTTGAGGGCCGGATGCTCGACGTCGGTGCCGGGGGGCAGCTCGAGCCGCCCCCATGCCGCACCCGAGATCAGTCCCTCGGCCTGCTGTCTGGCGCAGGTCGCGCAGCGGAGGTAGAGCCGCGACATGTACCCCAGAGTACTTAGCCCCAAGGACCGATGAAAGGTCCTTCGACGTCGGCGAGCAGAATGATCACGACGACGACGATGCAGATGAGGGACAGGATCAGCATGAGCGGCGTGATCCAGGGGACCTCCTTCTGCAGAGGCGGGAAGTCGATCTGCTTCTCGGCCATTCGGTCTCCTCTCGTCTACGCGCCTGGGCTCATCGTGGTCGTCGGCCGGTCGAGTGCCCCCGAGGCGCGCAGCGTCGCCTGCTGGCGCTCGAGCTTGCGCTTCTCGAGCAAGACGAAGCCGACGAAGGCGAGGAGCATGACCGAGAAGCCGACGACGGTCATGATCCAGGTGCCGGTCGAGCCCTCGCCGCCGAAGGTCCAGAACTCGGCGATGTCCTCGCTCCACTCGTCGTAGGGGAACGCATCGAACATCGCCTAGCTCCTTTCCCTCGCGCCTGTCGGGGTCGGTGTCCGGCCGTTCGCCCTCCAGTACGAGTCGAGCAGGACCGGAGCACCCTCGACCTCGCGCCCGTCGGGCTCGACGACGATCTCCGGCACACGCTCGAACTCCGGGTAGAAGTCCATCCCGAACTCTGCCATATCGAGGCC
>JBOHBD010000097.1:0-8365 GCA_050698195.1 Gaiellaceae bacterium | reverse complement strand
ACCCGCGGGAGCCTCGGCCCGGACGGAAGCTCGAAGCCGCCGATGAGCGCAGGCGCTTTGGCCATGCAGCCAGTGTAGTGCGCAGCCCGCTTCCGCCTCGATTCGCGAAGGCCGGGAGTCACGCGATCGGCGCAGAAGTCGCGCCGACGGGCACGAGAGCGCTGCCCCAGGACGAGCCGTGCGAGACCGCGATTCGAACGCGTCGCGCAGGCGGGGCAAAGAGCGGCCGACGAGCACGACGAGCACAGAGCCCGAGTGCTCGAGGCGCACGGTCACTCTTCAGGCAGCTCGCGGCACGGGGAGTCACAGTCCAAGCCGCTCGAGCATCTTCGGGTCGCGGCGCCACTTCGGCCGCACCTTGACGACGAGGTCGAGGTACACGGGATGGCCGAGGTGCGCCTCGACCTCGGGCCGGGCCCGCGTGCCGATCTCCTTCACCATCGCCCCGCGCTTCCCGACGAGGATCCCCTTCTGCGACTCGGTCTCGACGTAGACGATCGCGCGCACGACCTTCTCGCCGATCTCCTCGACCTCGACCATGACCGCGTGGGGCACCTCGTCCCGCGTCAGGTGGAGCGCCTTCTCCCGGATCACCTCCGCCACACGCTCCCCGAGCGAGAGGTCGGTCGTCTGCTCGCGCGCGAAGTAGGCAGGGCCGTCGGGGAGGAGCGAGACGAGATCGCCGCGGAGCTCGCCGACGCCGTCCTTGGTCTTCGCGCTCACCGGATGGAGCGCATGGAAGTCCCCGAGCCGCGACGCGACCTGCATCTGCGAGAGGACGTGCCCGCGCTTCAGGCGATCGATCTTGTTGAGTGCGATGACGACCGGCTTTCCGAGCGCGAACACGCGCCGGGCGACGAACCGGTCGCCGGCTCCGATGCGGGCGCGGGCGTCGACGACGAGGAGCACGGCGTCGACGTCCTCGAGCGCGGAGTCGACCGTCCCCTGCATGCGCTCGGTCAACGCGTCCATCGGGCGCTGGAAGCCTGGAAGATCGACGAGCGCGAGCTGGTAGTCCGGCCCGTTCGCAACCCCGAAGAGCCTTCGCCGGGTGGTGTTCGGAACGTCGGACGTGATCGCGACCTTCTCGCCGCAGAGGCCGTTGACGAGCGTCGACTTGCCGACGTTCGGGCGGCCGGCAACCACCACGATTCCGCTCTTCACGGGCGCCTCCAGCTGGGGCACCCCATCCCACCACCCACTGCGATCGTAACGACGAAACGCACGGCGATGGGATACGGCTTGGCGCCGAGAGCGTGCCCATCGCTCCACAGGCTCACGGCAGGTCCGACGCCTCGAACGACTCGGGAAGCAGCTCGTGCGGCGTCATCGTCACCACCCGCCCGCCGTTGCGGAACACGACGCGGCCGACGCCCATCTCGTGGAGCCACTGCCGGCAACCGCCGCAGGGCGAGGCCGTGATCGCCGCCGCGACGAAGTCCCCGGGGCGGTACCCCTCCGCGACAGCGCGCGCGAACGCGGTTCGCTCGGCGCAGACCCCGAGCGGGTAGGCGGCGTTCTCCACGTTCACGCCCTCGACGACCCGGCCGTCCCGCGCGAGGACGGCACAGCCGACGCGGAACTGCGAGTACGGCGCGTAGGCACGCTCCGCGGCCGCGTCGGCGAGGGCGAGAAGCTCCGCGTCGTTCATCCGAAGGCCTGGAAGAGGAAGAGCGTCGTCAGGGCACCGAGCGCGCCACCGCTCGCCACCTCGGAGGCGGAGTGCACGCCGGTCTCGACCCGGGTCTGGGCGACAAGCAGCGCCATGATGAGGGTCAGCGACGAGATCAGGAAGCGGTGGGAGGAGTCGTCGAGGACCAGCGTCACCGCCATCCAGCCGGCGAAGGCCACCGCGGCATGGCCCGACGGCAGCCCACCACGAAGCGGTGTCCCGCGCCCCGTGTACGCCTTGACGGCGATGACGATGATCACCGTCAGCGCGAGCGAGACGAGCGTGAGCTCGGCCGGCGCGTCGCTCAGTCTGTCGAGGAACCTCGAGCTCCGGTCGGCGACCTCACCCGAGAAGACGAGGTAGCCGACCGCAATCGCGTTCAGGCTCGCGATGAGCACCGCGCCGGCTGCGATGTCCTTCGCCAGCTTCGCCATCGGATCGAAGGAGGTCGACGCGACGTCCACTGCAGCCTCGATCGCGGTGTTCACGAGCTCGGCGACGAGCACGAACGTGATCGCGAGCAGCAGCACGATCAGCTCGAGCCTGTTCACGCCGAAGGCCAGAGCCGCGACCAGCACGGCGGCCGCGATCGCGAAGTGGATCCAGAGGTTGCGCTGCGTGCGGAGCGCGTGGACGACCCCCTCGGCCGCGTGGTTGAAGCTGTGGAACAGCGAGGGGCTGCGCTGCGCGCTCATCGGGTCCCGTGCACCCGCTCTCGCGCTTCCATCTCGTCACCGTGCTCGTACCCGAGCACGTGCAGGACGCCGTGGACGAGCGGGCCGCGCCACGCCTCGCCGACGACCTGGGGGCAGAGAACGACGTCGCCGAGCGCGCGCGGGACACCTTCCGGCAGCTCGTCGCGCCCGTCGAGGGGGAAGGAGAGGACGTCGGTCGCCTCGTCGATCCCCAGGTGCTCTCGCTTGAGCGCTCGCATCTCGGCGGGCGCGACGTAGACGATCCCGAGCTCGCCCTCCTCGACACCTTCCGCCTCCAGCACCCGGCGCGCGAGTGCCGCGGCCTCGGCGCCGCCGACGTCCACGCCGCTGCGGTTCTGTGTCTCGACCACGATCACGCCCGCGCCTTCACCGGCTCCGGGCGGTGCCGGTCTCCTCGGCGTGGCGCTTGTAGGCCTCGACGATCCGTTGCACGAGCTTGTGCCGCACGACGTCCTCGTGGCCGAACTCGACGAAGCCGATCCCGTCGATGTCGGCGAGGATCTCGCGCACTTGGATCAGTCCCGAGGCCTGCTCACGGGGCAGGTCGATCTGCGTGATGTCGCCCGTGACGACCATCTTCGAGCCGAAGCCGAGGCGCGTGAGGAACATCTGCATCTGCTCGGGCGACGTGTTCTGCGCCTCGTCGAGGACGATGAACGAGTCGTTGTGCGTCCGGCCGCGCATGAAGGCGAGCGGCGCGACCTCGATCGTCCCGCGCTCCATGTACCCGGCCAGGCGCTCGGCCTCGATCATGTCGTAGAGGGCGTCGTACAGCGGCCGCAGGTAGGGGTCGACCTTGGCCAGCATGTCCCCTGGGAGGAAGCCGAGGCGCTCGCCCGCCTCGACGGCCGGCCGCGTGAGGATGATCCGCCCGACCGCTCCGTCGGAGAGCGCCGAGACCGCGAGCGCCATCGCGAGGTACGTCTTACCGGTGCCCGCCGGCCCGACCGCGAAGGTCACCGTGCGGCTCCGGATCGCGTCGACGTAGCGCTTCTGGTTGACCGTCTTCGGCGCGATCTTCTTGCCGCGGTGCCGCCAGACGACGTCCTCGAAGACGTCCCTGACGTCCTCGGCCTGGTCGAGCGCCGCGACCACCGCCCCGACGGTGTCCGGCCCGATCTGATGACCCCCCTCGACGAGCTCGACGAGCTCGTCGAGCACCGCACGTGCGGCCGCCACGTGCTCGTCGTTGCCATCCAGCGTCAGGCGGTTCCCGCGCAGGGCGATCGTGCACCCGAGGCGCTCCCGGAGCGCGTCCAGGACGCCGTCCTCGACGCCCGCGAGCTCGGCCGCGACCTCGTTCGAGACGTCGAGCACCTGTTGCATCAGACGGAGTCTAGGTCGCGCGCTCCACGGCGACCGCGTGGCGTGGGCCTTCCTCGGGAGGGATCAGGCGAGCTTCTCTTTGACGAGCTGGTTCACGGTCGACCCGTCCGCGCGACCGGAGACCTGGTGCATCACACCGGCCATGACGCGGCCGAGGTCGCGGATGCTCGTCGCCCCGACCTCGGAGATGACGTCGTCGATGATCTCCTCGAGCTCCTCCTCCGAGAGCGGCTCGGGCATGAACTCCCGGAGCACGTCGAGCTCGTACTCCTCGTCCTCGGCCTGCTCCTCGCGCCCGCCCGAGCGGAACGCCTCGGCCGCCTCGAGCCGGCGCTTGCGCTCGCGCTGGAGCACCTGCAGCTCCTCGTCCTCGGAGAGGGCGCGATCGAGCTCCTTCTGCGCCGCCTGCAGGGCGTTGAGGACAAGGCTCAGGGCATCTCGCCGGTCCTCGTCGCGGGCGAGCCGCGCCGCCTTCAGCTCACCCTCGATCCGCGCGATCAAGGTCATGCGCCCTCCCCGAGCGCGGTCGCGACGCGCCGGGCGTCGAAGCGCCCCCCGAGGACGTGCCAGTGGAGGTGGAAGATCGTCTGCCCGGCACCCGGGCCGACGTTGACGAGGACGCGGTAGTCCTCGAGCCCCGCGGCCTTCGCCGTCTCCGCCACGAAGCGGAGCATCCTCCCAGCCTCCTCGTCCGGAAAGGCGTCGACGTCCTTGAACGTGTCGACGTGGCGTTCCGGGAGGACGAGGAGGTGGGTCTCCGACATCGGGTTGATGTCGCGGATCGCGACGAACCCGTCGCCGCTCGCGACGTGGTCGCCCTCCGCGACGAGCCGGCAGAAGAGGCAGTCGTCACGCGGCGACGGCATGGATCCCCTCCTCGGAGATCGAGACCGCACGCGCCCGCACGATCTTCCCCACGTCGGCCTCGACGAGCCAGGGGCTGTAGTCGTCTCCGTAGCCGCGGCCAGGCCGGTCCACGAGGACGCGATCGGTCGTCCCGAGCTTGGTTTCCCAGCGGCGGCGGCAGAGCTCGCGGGAGAGAGCGCGAAGCCTCGCGCTCCGCTCCTTCTTCACCGTCGCCGGAACCGTGTCTCGGGCGGCCGTGGCCGTGCCGGGCCGAGCCGAGTACGGGAAGACGTGCACCTTGGTGACCCCGGCCTGCTCGACGACCCGCAGCGTGCGGCCGAAGGCGTCCTCGTCCTCACCCGGGAAGCCGACGATCACGTCGGTCGTGAGGTTGAAGTCCGAGAGCGGCTCGAGCGTGGCGAGGAAGTGCGACGCGGTATATCGGCGGCGCATGCCGCGAAGGACCTCGTCGTCTCCCGACTGCATCGGCACATGGAGGTGGCCGGAGGCGGTTGGGGTCTCGCGCACGGCGGACACGAGCTCGTTCGTCAGATGGTTGACCTCGATCGAGGAGAGCCTGAGCCGCTCGACACCCGGGAGCGCGCCGGCCTCGCGCACGAGACGCGCGAGCGTGTAGCCGGTCTCACGGTCGCGGAAGCAGCCGAGGTTGACACCCGTGAGCACGATCTCCGGGTGGCCCTGCGCGACGCGCCGGCGGATCTCGGCGAGGATCGCGCCCGCGCGCCGGCTGCGGGTGGCGCCGCGCACGAGTGGGATGACGCAGAAGGCGCACGAGAAGGAGCAGCCGTCCTGGATCTTCACGAAGGCACGCGTGCGCTCGAGACCCGCCTCCGCCCGGACGCAGCCGATCGCGCCGACGTCCCCCGCGACGGCAGACGGCATCTCCTCGCTCCTGAGCGAGAGGACGGTGACGTTCGGCGCTGGCTCGGGGAAGGCACCTTCGAGGTTGGCGGCGCAGCCCGTGACGAACACGCGGCGATGCGTCCGAGCGGCACGAGAGACCGCCTGCCGCGACTTCGAGACCGCCTCGTGGGTCACGCAGCACGTGTTGACGACTGCGACCTCGCCGCCTGCGTCCACCTCCGTGTGGCCGTCAGCGAGCAGACGCTCGCGCACGGCCTGCGCGTCGGCGTACGAGACCTTGCAGCCCAGGAAACGCACCGAGAAGGACGCCATCGGGTCACTTAGCTTAGTGCCCTCCGCCCGGTACCACACGGTCCCTCGACCGCGCCTTGTACCAGACTGTTACGTGGCGGCGAGGACGTCCGCCGCCCAGCCCCCGAGCTCGAGGCGCGCCGTCGGCTTCCACCCGGCGACCTCGGGTGTCTCGTGCGCGAGGTACCCGGACGTGATCGCACGCCTCGCCGGACGGCGGGCGAGCAACGCCTGTACCGCCGCGAGCTCGATGTTCGCGACCACGACGTCGACCTGCGGGAGCTCGTCGCGAAGGACATCCGCCCGCGAGACTCGGATGGAGACGCCGTTGGCGTGTGCCGTTGTCCGAGCGGTGTCGACCGCCACCGGGTCGTCGTCGACCGCGAAGACGGGCTCGAAGCCGAGACGGGCGGCGGCGACTGCGATCACCCCCGAGCCACAACCGCCGTCGATGAGGCTGCCACGGGAGCGGCCCGCAAGCAGGTCGATGCACGCGCGGGTCGTCGCGTGCGCTCCGGTGCCGAAGGCCCGCCCCGGATCGACGACGACGGCCGGTTCGCCCGCGGGAGCCTTCTCCCAGGGCGGCCCGATCCAGAGCCCGCCCGCGCGGACCGGCCGGTGGAATGCACGCCAGCGATCCTCCCAGCCGGGATCCACCGGCAGCGAGGAAGCGTATCCGAAGGCCGCGCGGATCGCCTTCTCCCCCGCGTCGTCCGTATAGACCGCGAGCTCGACGTCGGCACCTGCCCGACCTTCCTCGAACCCCGACGGCGCAAATGGGAGCAGCCGGCCGCGGGCGATCTCCACCTCGTCCGCCGGTACCCGAACGGCGACACGCCTGAGAGTCAGCGGAGCGCGCTCTTCAGGCGGCGGAAGAACCCCTCGTCGTCGTCATCGTCGGACGCGTAGGTCTCGGGCGTTGCCTGGCGGCCGAAGTCTTCGAGCAACCGCCGCTGCTCCGCGGTGATACGCGTCGGCACCGCCACGTCCAGCCTCACGAAGAGGTCGCCGCGACGAGATCCGTTGAGGGTTGGCATCCCGCGTCCCGGGAGAACGCGGACCTCGCCCGGCTGCGTTCCGGGGCCGACCTCGAGCTCGACCTCGCCCTCGAGCGCCGGCACGCGCAGCGTCGTGCCCAGGGCGGCATCGGTCATCGTCACGCGAACCGCGGTGTGCAGGTCTTCCCCGTCCCGCACGAAGCGAGGATCGGGGCGGACGCGCACGACGACGAAGACGTTGCCCCGCTCGCCCGCCTGGGAGCCGGCATGACCCACGCCGCGGATCCGGAAGCGCTGCCCGTCGTGGATCCCCCTCGGCACCTCGACCTCGAGTGAGCGCTGCACCACGACCCGCCCTTCGCCCCCGCAGTCGTCGCACGGCATCTCGAGGACGCGTCCGGCGCCGCGGCACTCCGGGCACGTGCTCTGATGGACGAACTGGCCGAACACGTTCTGCGAGACCCGGCGCACGGCGCCCGCCCCGTGGCAGGTCGAGCATTCGCGAGTCCCGGTCCCCGGCTCGGACCCCGTCGCCCCGCACGTCTCGCAGGGGATCGCAACCTCCACGGGGACGGTGACCGACGCTCCCGTGAACGCATCCTCGAGGTCGATCTCGACCACCGTCTGGAGATCGGGGCCCCGCGTCGAGCGGCTGCGAGCAGCGGCGGAGCCGCCGAACAGGTCCTCTCCGAAGAACGCGGCGAAGATGTCGGAGAGATCCCCGAAGTGCGCGAACGTCGGCTCGAATCCTCCTCTCCGCAGCCCCGCATGGCCGAGGCGATCGTAGATCGAGCGGCGCTCCGGGTCCATGAGCACCTCGTACGCCTCGGCGACGTCGCGGAACCGTTGCTCCGAGTCCGGGCTCTCGGACACGTCGGGGTGGAGCTCGCGCGCCAGCGCGCGGAAGGCCCGCTTGATCTGAGCCGCGGACGCCCCGCGCTGGACGCCGAGCAGCTCGTAGTAGTCGCGTTCCGTCGCCGCCATCCGGAGACTGAGGTCAGGCTTCCTCGTAGACGTCCTCGACGAACCGCGAGAGCTCGAAGGCCGCTGCCCTCACGGTGCGAATCGCCTTCTCGTAGTCCATACGCAGTGGGCCGATGAGACCGACCGCGCCGAGAGCGGTCGAGCGGATCCCGTACGTCGCTCCGACGAGCGACACGTCATGGAGCTGGCCGCCTCCGACGGCCGGGCCGACGTGGACGACCGGCCGGCGCGGCTCGAGGGCCTCGCTCACGAGCTCGAGGACGGCGGCACGCCGCTCGAGCAGCTCGAGCAGGCGCATCGTCGCCTCGAGCTCCTCGGCCCGAGCCTCCTCGAGGAGCCCCGCGGTCCCCCCGACGAAGACCTCCGGCCCCTCCTCCGCCCCGACCTCGAGCAGCGCCTGCCCGACGAGCCCGAGGAAGGCCCGCTCTCGAGGTTGCAGCTCGGGAGCCTCGAGCCGGCGGCGCACCGAGCTCGCGCCGAGCCGCTCGCCGACGAGGCGCTCGTTCAGGTACTCGGACGCCCAGGCGACGAGTCCACGGTCGACGGGCTCCTCGAGGCGGAAGACCCGCTTCCTCACCCCGCCCGTCGAGGTGATCACGACCACCATGACGCCGGTCGGCTGCAGCGCGAGGACCTCGACGTGGCGG
>JBOHBD010000096.1:0-11172 GCA_050698195.1 Gaiellaceae bacterium | reverse complement strand
CCCGCTTCTTCCCCATGGCGGCAGCGATGTCGTCCACCGAGAGGCCGACGCGGCCGAGTAACACTTCGGTTCTCTCGGCGCCTTTGTCGTTCCCGATGCGTTGCTCGCGCTCGTCGATCAGCAGCGCGAGCACGCCGAGCATCGCCGCTTCCGGCGAGATCCGATGCTGCTCCTGTGACTTCGACGTGACCGCCATTTGCGTCCTTCCTGTATCGAGGTAGGTACCCTAGCAAGGATATTACACAAATACCTGCAAAAGCGTCGAACTGACGTTCGTCACTAGGTTAGCACTGCGATCGGACAGACGGGGCTCGGCGGTCTAGTCGAGGTCACAGGAGCAGCATCGGATCTCGCCGGAAGCGGCGATTTCCGGCGCGATCCCTCGAAATGCGGTGCAAAGTGCACTTCTAGTGCCTGAACAGAGAACAGAGGCCAGCGTCGCGGGCCCTTTCTCGAGTAGCCGGCTGTCACGTCGGCGGTTACGTTCAGCCTCGTGAATCTGATCTACGGGGCCGGCAGGCTCGACCGCCGCGTTGAGGCTGTCGAGGAGCTGCTGCAGGAATGGCGGGTGCGGGAGGCTGACTGGGGACAGCTGTACCTGGAGTTCAAGCCGGCAACGCCGCCAGACGTGTTGCTTGTCGAAGACCTGGCGCCGACGATGCTGATCAACTCGCGCGTTGCCGGGCAGGCGGCCGCGTCCGTACTGCGAAACGGCAGCTCGCTCGATCTCGGCGCGTTGCCGGACAAGCCGCTCGAGGAAACAACCGCAGATGAGCGGCACCGGGTCGCGGACTTGATCGGAACGATGACGAGCTGGCCGTGGGTCGGCGCGTCGCTTGCGACGAAGACGCTGCACAAGAAGCGGCCACGCTTGATCCCGGTGCTCGACAACCAGGCGATCTTCGGCGCGTACATGAATCCGCGCTGGCCCTCGGAGCGGTCCCTGATGGACACGATCAAGTCGACCGCGCGCATTCGCGAAGCGCTCGAGTGGATCGCGCATGACCTCACACGGGCGGAAAACGCCGAGACGTGGTTGGCGCTCCATGAGAGCGAGCCGGAGCGAACCCGGATCGAGCTGTTCGACTGCGTGTGGTGGATCTACTTCCGCCGCCTCGAGCCGGTTCCGCCCACGATGCTCGCCCCGACGCCAGCGAGCACATGACTCAGCTTGAGCTCCTCGACTCCGCACGGCACAAGCTGCGTCTCGCTCACTACCACGCCGCCGCGCTTGTTCGCGTGCTCGAGCAGCACCCGTCGGAAGACCTCGATGACCCGCGCCGGATCGCGATGGAAGCCCACCTCGAAGGCCTGGCCTATACGGGCACGGCAGCGGCCGAAAAGACCCTCCGCTCTATCGACCTGGAGGCGATGAGTGACCAGATGCCGATCCAGCACATGCTCCGGACCGTGAAGGCTGACGGGCGCCGCGACGAGGAGCGCGATCTCGGTCGCGCCTTCGAGCGGTGGTGGTTCGGCGAGGACCAGGTTGCCTGGTTCGCGCGCGAGCTCCGTAATGACGCGGCGCACCGGGTGTACGAGAAGGCGCCGGACGGACCGCTCTGGCGGATGGAGATCGCTGGCCGCACGATCGCGCTCGCCGATTTTGCGGAGCGCTACTCCGCCCACCTGGGCGGCTTGGCGGAACTCGTCGAGCGCGCCGCGGAGCTGGCGCTCGCCGAGCTGCACTGACGTCGAATTCACCGCGCCATGGACGCCGATTACGAACGCGCCTACATCCCGCGCTGGAACGCTCAGGAGGACGAGTTCGCGCGCCGCCGCGCCGCTGCGTCAGCGCAGCGCTGATCAGTGGAAGCAACAACCACCGAGGAGCGGCCGGTGCTCGCGCTCACCAAGAACAGTGGGTGCTCGCAAACCCGAAGCGGCTTCCTCGTCACTCGCTGTCTCCTCCAACTCTGAAGTCGCCGACGCTGTACCAGTCGGTGCCGCCGTCATCCACAGCGCAGCCTGCGTTCTTTAGCTTCGTGACTACCTCGCTTCGACTCTCCGGGTCATTCGCCAAGCGAGTTACGTGCCGTCCGCCCACGTCGCTGAAGGGTTTGACATCTCCAACCTGGATCAGCACGGTCGAGTTCGGGTGGCGCCCAAACGCCATCCCGGCCTCGAAGAGAACGTTCGGGCGGGCCTGCCCTACGAGTTCCTTTTCGTATGGCGGATCGCCGGGCCTTTGAAACTGCTCGGACAGCCTGACCTGATCATCGGGTGAAAGCAGCACAACGACTGCCACGGCTTCGTTGAACGCCGCGTCGATGATCTCCGAGATATGCGGCGAACCTTTCCCCGCAGCCTCGATCGCCTTTCGCCATTCGAGCGGCTGCAATGCGAGGCTACGCAGAAAGCTGAAGAGATCCTTTCGCAGCGACTCGTTCCGGCCGTGTACCACGAATACCTTCCGGCCGCGAGTCGGCCGTTTCGGTCGTGCGGGCTTCGTCTGTGACGTTCTGCGTCGGCTAGCTTGTCTTCGTTCCCCCTGCCGCGGCTCGGGAGCAGGAACAGCTTGCGGAGGTGCGACGGCTGCTCCACCGCGCACTGCTCGGAGCTGCGATAGATCGTCTTCGGAGGCGTGCTTCCGTATCGAGATGCCGTTCTCAGACGCCAGCAGGAGTATCGCCAAGCGGCGAGGCAACAGCGTCTCGCCCTCGCACTTTTGGATCACGCGATTTACCTGTCGTTCGCCGATGCCCAGCTTCCTCTGAAGCTGCTGCTTGACATCATCGAGTTCGGCCACCAGCTACTTGTCCTGCTTCTTCGACCTGGCCTTCTTCGCGGGCTTGCCGCGCAGCGTCACGCGCAGGGATTCATCGGTGGAGCCGAGAAGGGCCGCAGCATCGGATCGCGGGAGCCCGAGGTTCATCAAGAACGTCGCGCGCTCGAACAGCCCCTTGTCCTGGACATCCGAATGCTGCAGGCACAGGTATGCCAGGCACCGTGCCGTAACGGCTGACCAGTCGGTCTCATTCGGTTCTGTACTCGCCAAGTTCCACCTGTCGTCCTCGTTTGACCCGCGAAAATCGTACGCCGCGATCCGGACGGGACGAGCCTGTACTCAAGCAACAACAAGGTGTGCGCGTGCCGTTGTCGCGCATGTCGTGGGAGGTCTCGGGCAGGTAGGGCCGCACAGCCGCGCGGGCTCGGCAGCGGCTGGCTGTGGGAGATCAAACGAGGCGAAGGAGGCTGGCCACAAGCCGCATGGCGGCGCATCCGAAAGGTCTCATTTTGGGCACTTAGAGGACGCCGCTCTGAACCTGAAGGCTCCATAAAGGGCTCCATACCTATCGCACGCTGGAGAATCTGCAAGGGCGGGCCAACGAAAAAGCGCCGGTTTCCGGCGCTTTTGCAGAGCCCTCTGACGGACTCGAACCGTCGACCCCCTCCTTACCATGGAGGTGCTCTACCGACTGAGCTAAGAGGGCGAGGCGTTCCAGTCTAGCGGCGGCTCTCCTCGTCCACCTCCCGGGCGATCCGCTCGATCATCCGGCGGGCGACTTCGTCTTCCGTCGACATCGCGGGTGCGTCGTCGCGCTGCGCCTGCCGCGATTCGTCGCCGTCTTCGCCCGTCGAGAGCTCGTGCATCCGCAGGCTCGCGACCAGCTCCTTCTCGGCCTCGTCGGCGGTGATCTCGCCCCCCTCGAGTCGCCGGAGCACGGCGCGCTGTTCGGGGGTCAGCCGACGGACCTCGACGTGCTTCTCGGTGCCGAAGGCGGAGCTCACGACAGTGCAGGGGGGAGGATTCGAACCTCCGAAGGCTGAGCCAGCGGGTTTACAGCCCGCCCCCTTTGGCCACTCGGGAACCCCTGCGGGCGGGCCATTGTAGCCCGGCAGGGCGTGGCCTCTACGATCCGGGACGTGGAGCGGTTCGACGTCCTCGTCGTCGGCGCCGGCCCCGCCGGCTCCGCCGCGGCGATCCTGCTCGCGCGTGGGGGAGCGCGGGTGCTGCTCGCCGACCGCGCCCGCTTCCCGCGTGACAAGCCGTGCGGAGGAGGACTGACCGGGCGGGCGCTTCGCCACGCACCGTGCGACGTCTCGCCGGTCGTGGAGCACGTTGTCGACCGCTTCGTCGTGCGGGTCGGCTATCGCGGTCGCTTCGCACGGAGGAGCGCGACACCACTCATCCTCATGACCCAGAGGCGGCGGCTCGACACCTTCCTCGCCGAGCACGCCGCGACGTCCGGAGCGGAGTTCCGGGACGGCGCCGGCGTCGCCGACCTCGATCTCGACACCCGTGCCGTCACGGCGCGCATCGGCAGCTCGCGGGTGCGCGCGTCGTACGTCGTCGGCGCCGACGGGGCGAACGGCGTGGTTGCGCGAGCGTCCGGTCTCGGCGCCGGGATCGAGTGCGGGGTGGCGCTCGAGGGGAACGCATCGTGGAGCGCGCTCGCCCGGGAGCCGTATCGCGAGACAGCCTGGGTCGAGCTGGGCGTCGTGCCCGGCGGCTACGGCTGGGTCTTTCCGAAGGGAGATCACGCGAACCTCGGCGTGGGGGGCTGGCTCGGAGAGGGGCCACGGCTGCGGACGCACCTCGGGCGCCTAGTGCAGGAGCACGGTCTCGACCTCGATCGCCTGCGCGACGTGCGCGGCCACCGGCTGCCCATGCGGCGGATCGGAGCTCCCGCGGCCCGGGGTCGCGTCCTGCTGATCGGAGATGCCGCGGGGCTCGTCGACCCGCTCTCGGGTGACGGGATCTACGAGGCTTTCGTGTCCGCCGAGCTCGCGGCGGACGCGATTCTCGCGGGAGAGCCGGACGGCTACGAGGGCGCCCTGTCAGCCGCGCTCGATCATCACGCCGGCACGTCGTGGCGAGCGAAGCAGGCTACCGACCGCTTCCCGAGGATCTGCTTCTGGGCTGCCCGCGCTCCGGGCGTCTTCGACACGGTCGCGGGGTTGCTGCGCGGGGATCTCGCGCATCCGAGCGAAGCACGCGGGATCGCGCGACCACCCCTACGCGCGCTGTCGCGTCTGGCGCGCCTCGCGTCGCCCACCCCCTGACCGAAGCACAAGGGGCGCCCCCCCGGCGCCCCTTGATCCTCCAGGCTCGAGCCCGGTGCTTACGTGCAGTCTTCGCTCGCGAAGTAGTCCGCGCTCGAAGGCTTCGGGCCAGCGACGCTCCAGGTCTTTCCGCTCACGGTGTCCGTCAGGCAGAACGCCTTGGCGGAGGGCTTGCCACTCACCGTGAGCGTCCGCGACACCCCCGCGTCGATCGCGAAGAGGTCGAGCGTGTCCATGCCGGCGTAGGTGCCGTGGTCCGCGTAGTACGCGTCGGCCAGCTGCAGCGCCGCCTGCAGGTTCGCCTTCGCCGCGTTGTTCGCGGAACGGTCTCGGAATCCGAGGTAGGACGGGACCGCGATCGCGAGCAGGATGCCGATGATGATGATCGTGGTGACCAGCTCGATCAGGGTGAAGCCCTGGTTGCCATTCCCGTCGAGGCGTTGCGCGATCCGTATGAACATGTGTGGTGGGTCTCCTCCGCAGGTGGGCCGTTCCACGCACGGCTGTCCGACAGAGATCGGCCCGACCGGGGGAACCGCCTACCCCAATTTGGGTGATACGGGGGTGAGACGCCGAGTGAGAGTCGGCCGGCTCGGCTAGCGGCAGTCGCCGCACGCGCCGCGAAGGACGACGTCGTGCGCCGCGACCTCGTAGCCTCGACCGCCCGCGACGCCGACGATCGCAGCTTCGAGTGCGGGGTCCTCGAACGGCTCGACCTTCCCACAGTCGTCGCAGACGAGGTGGTGGTGATGGTCTCCGCCCGGATCCGCCCGTTCGAATCTCGAGATCCCGTCGCCGAGGTCGACCCGCTGCACGAGCCCGAGCTCGTCGAGGCCGTCGAGAGCCCGGTAGACACTCGCGATCCCGACCCGTGCCCCCGCCGCGCGCAGGCCGTCGTGGATCTCTTGCGCCGAGAGGCAACAGCGCTGCCCCCCGAGGAACTCGACGACCGAGCGTCGCGCGCCGCCGCTTCGCCCGCTCTCCGAGCGCATGCGTACGAGGGCGTTCTCGATCCACGCTCCGGGCATCGAAGATAATGATACCCGTTTTCAAAGACGTGGTAGCGTGGAGGCGGTCATGTGGCGCGTCGCGGCTCTCCTCGCAGCGCTCCTCGTCCTCGCCGGCTGCCGCGAGAGCGACGAGGTCGGCTCGAACTCCGTCGTCGCGGCCTTCTACCCGCTCGCATGGGCGGTCGAGGAGATCGGCGGCGACTCGATCGAGGTCGTGAACCTCACTCCGCCGGGCGCGGAGCCCCACGACGTCGAGCTCTCGCCACGAGACGTCGAGAGGATTCGCGACGCCGGCCTCGTGGTCTACGTGGGCGGCGGATTCCAGCCCGCGGTCGAGGACGCCGTCGCAGACCGGGATGGGGCTTCCCTCGACGTGTCAGGAGGCGACCGCGATCCGCACGTCTGGCTCGACCCGGCCCGGTTCGCGGATGTCGTACGCGAGATCGGGCGGGCCGTCGGTCGGCCGACGCGGGCCGGCGTCCTCGCGGAGGAGCTCGAACGGCTCGACGGGAGCTACCGGCGAGGCCTCGAGGACTGCGAGAGTCGCGCCTTCGTGACGACACATGCAGCGTTCGGTCATCTCGCCGACCGGTATGCGCTGACGCAGCTCTCGCTCACCGGGACGGCACCCGAGGCCGAGCCCGGCCCGCGCGAGCTCGAGCGTCTCGTCCATCGGGTTCGCGCGTCGGGCGCGACGACCGTGTTCGCCGAGCCGCTCGTGTCGGATCGGCTGGCCGAGACCGTCGCCCGGGAGGCGGGTGCGAGCGTCGCCGTCCTCGACCCGCTCGAGGGGCTGGCCGACGACCGCCTCGAGGCAGGCGAGAGCTACCTCACGGTGATGCGGGACAACCTCGCGGCCCTGCGGGAGGCTCTGCGATGCCCTTAGCGGTCGAGTTGATCGGTGTGTCGTTCGGCTACCGGCCTGGTCAGCACGTGCTCGAGGACGTCGGCTTGCGCATCGCCGAGGGCGAGTTCGTCGCGATCGCGGGACCGAACGGGGGCGGGAAGACGACGCTCCTCCGGATCGTCCTCGGCCTCGAGCGCCCGGCCGAGGGGAGGGCCCTGCTGTACGGCGAGCCGGCCCAGCGGTTCTCCCGGAGACGAGCGCTCGGATACCTCGCCCAGCGATCGGAGCTCGGCGGCGACGCGCCGGCGACGGTGCGCGAGGTGGTCTCGGCCGGAAGGCTCGCCCCCGGCGGCCTCTTCGGGCCCCCGCGCAGGCGAGACCGCGAGCTCGTCTCCGACGCGATCGCGCGGGTCGGGCTGGCTGCCGTCGCGGACACCCCGTTGCGGACGCTCTCGGGCGGGATGCAGCAGCGAGCGTTCATCGCCAAGGCGCTCGCCGGCGAGCCGTCGCTCCTCGTGCTCGACGAGCCGACGACGGGCGTCGACGCCGAGTCTCAGGAGTCGCTGGCCGCGCTGCTCGACCGGCTCCACTCCGAGCTCGGCGTGACGATCCTCTACGTCTCCCACGAGTTCGGCGCTGTCGAGCGCTTCGTGCAGCGGCTCGTGCTCGTGCGAAGGACGCTCGTCTTCGACGGCCGGCCCAGCGCCCTCCCGGGCATCTGGCACGACCCCTCCCACGTTCATGCTTGAGTCCGAGTTCATGCGCCTCGCGCTCGGGGCGGGCGCGATCGTCGGCGTGCTCGCACCGGCGGTCGGCTTCTTCCTCGTGCAGCGGCGCCAGTCCCTGGTCGGCGACGGGATCGGCCACGTCGCCTTCGCGGGAGTCGCAGCCGGGCTCCTGCTCGACGTGTCGCCGGTGCTGACCGCCCTCGTCGCGGCGGTCCTGGGCGGCGTCGCGATCGAGCTCCTGCGCTCGCGTGGGGGGACGGCCGGAGACCAAGCGCTCGCGCTCGTCTTCTACACGGGGATCGCGCTCGGCGTCGTGCTCGTCTCCTCGGCCGGGGCGCTGAACGTCGACCTCTTCCAGTACCTCTTCGGCTCGATCCTCACCGTCACCCGCACCGATCTCGTCGTGATCGCCACGCTCGGCGCGATCGGCCTCGCCACGATCGGGCTTCTCTACCGCCCGCTCGCCGGCGCAACCGTGGACGAGGAGGGAGCCCGGGTCGCGGGCGTCCCGATCGGCGCGCTCAACGTCGCCGTCGCGAGCCTCGCCGCCGTCACCGTCGCGCTGTCGATGCGCGTCGTAGGGATCCTGCTCGTCGCGGCTCTCATGGTCCTCCCCGTCAGCGCGGCGACGCGGGTCGCGTGGAGCATGCGCTCCGCGTTCCTCCTCTCGCTGGCCATCGGGCTCGGCGCGGCGCTCGCCGGCCTGACGATCGCCTACTACGCGGATCTCCCGCCCGGAGGAACTATCGTCCTCGTCGCGGCTGCAGCGTTCGCCGTGGCACTCGTCGCCGGCGCGCTACGCGGCCGCTGACGCGCCGAGCGCGACGTCGGCGCCCGGCTCGTGGCAGCCGCGACAGCGCGCTTCGTACTGCTCGGCCGCGCCCACGAGGACGGTCTCCCCGGAGTAGGGCGCGGGCCGGCCGTCGACGAGTCGCTGCGTCGTCGTCGCGGGCCCTCCGCAGCGGTGGCAGACGGCCTGGAGCTTGTCGACGAACTCGGCGTGTGCGAGGAGCTCGGGAATCGGCCCGAACGGCAGCCGCCGGAAGTCCTGGTCGAGCCCCGCCACGACGACGCGGGCGCCGCCGTCTACCAGCTCGAGGGCCGCGGGGACGATCGACGGCTCGAAGAACTGCACCTCGTCGATCCCGACGACCTCGGATCCGTCCACGCGCGCGAGGAGCTCGGCGACCGAGCCGACGGGGATCGCCCGCATGCGGGCGCCTGCGTGGCTGACGACGTCCGCGGCGTCGAAGCGGTCGTCGATCCTCGGCTTGAAGATGACGACTCGTTGGCCGGCGATCTCGGCACGCCGCAGGCGGCGGATCATCTCCTCGCTCTTGCCGCTGAACATCGGCCCGCAGATGACCTCGAGCCAGCCGCCGCGCTGGGGAGGGATCCGGATCACGGCGCGATGGTAGTGAGGAGGTCGGCCGTCATGCACCCGCCTGAAGAGCAGCTCGGCGCGCTGCTACACTCATGCGCGCGCGGCGGCGTAGCTCAGTTGGTTAGAGCAGCGGAATCATAATCCGCGTGTCGCAGGTTCGAGTCCTGCCGCCGCTACTCGACCTCTCAGCACGCATCCCCGAAACCGAGAACGAAGAATGGCAACCGGAGTCCGAGTCGCGATCACGCTCGCCTGCACCGAGTGCAAGCGCCGTAACTACCAGACGCAGAAGTCGAAGCGAAACTCCCCCGACCGGGTCGAGTTCCGCAAGTACTGCCGCTGGTGCGGGAAGCACACCGCGCACCGGGAGACGAGGTAGAGCGGTGGCACGCGAGACGCGCAGACAGCGGCGTGCCGCTCGGGCCGCCTCCGGCGACGGAGCGGCGACCGGTCGTCGGAGCCGCCAGGCTCAGGTTCGGCCGGCTGCACAGCCGGTCAAGCAGCAGACGGGCCGCCGCGCCGAGCACCCTCGCGGACAGTTCGTGCGCGAGTCGGCCGCGGAGCTCCGGAAGGTCGACTGGCCGAACCGGGCCCAGACGTTCCAGGGTGTGGTCGTCGTCATCATCGCCTGCGTGATCGTGGGGGCATTCCTCTGGGGAGCCGACCAGCTCTTCCGTCCCCTCGTCAAAGAGGTCTTCCTCTAGGAGTGGGCGAATGTTCCTCTGGTACGTGATCAACACCTACTCCGGGCACGAGAACAAGGTCAAGACCAACCTCGAGCACCGGATCGTCTCGATGAACCAGCAGCCCGCCTTCAGGCGAGTCGTCGTCCCCACCGAGCAGGTGATCGAGACGAGGGACGGCCAGAAGGTGCAGGCGGAGAAGCGCGTACTCCCCGGCTACGTGCTCGTGAACATGAACATGTCGGACGAGGCGTGGACGGTCGTCAAGGGCACGCCCGGCGTCACCGGGTTCGTCGGAGCCGGCGCCAAGCCGGTCCCGCTCTCGCAGCCCGAGGTCGACCGCATCCTCCACCACGGTGCGCCCGCCGGCGCGCAGGGACAGAAGGCCCAGGTCGAGTTCTCGCTCGGCGAGTCCGTGAAGGTGACCTCGGGGCCGCTCTCCGACTTCGACGGCGAGATCGTCGACGTCAACCCGGACCAGCAGAAGCTGAAGGTGCTCGTCGACATCTTCGAGCGCCAGGTGCCGGTGGAGCTCGGCTTCGACCAGGTGAAGAAGATCGACTGATGGCCAAGAAGGTCTTGACACTCATCAAGCTCCAGATTCCGGGCGGCCAGGCCAACCCGGCGCCCCCGGTCGGCCCCGCGCTCGGTCAGCACGGCGTCAACATCATGGAGTTCTGCAAGGCGTTCAACGCGCAGACCGCGCAGGAGAACGGCCGCATCACCCCGGTCGAGATCACGGTCTTCGAGGACCGCTCGTTCACGTTCATCACGAAGACGCCGCCCGCAGCCGTCCTCATCAAGGAGGCGCTCGGGCTCGAGTCGGGCTCGGGCGAGCCGAATCGCACCAAGGTCGGCCGGCTCTCCCAGGCCCAGCTCCGCTCGATCGCCGAGGCGAAGATGCCCGACCTGAACGCCCGGGACGTCGAGGAGGCGATGAAGGTGATCGCCGGAACCGCCCGCTCGATGGGCGTAGAGACGGACCGATGAGCGTCCATGGGAAGCGGTACCGCGCCGCGCTGGAGACGATCGACCGCGAGCGCGCCTACACGCCGCTCGAGGCCGTGCGCATCCTCAAGGGAATCGAGGCGGCGAAGTTCGACGAGACGGTCGAGGCGCACTTCCGTCTCGGGCTGAACGTGCGTCACGCCGACCAGCAGCTCCGCGGGACGATCATGCTCCCGCACGGGATCGGCAAGGACGTCCGCGTGGCCGTCTTCGCCGAGGGGGAGAAGGCGAGGGAGGCGGAGGAGGCCGGGGCCGACGTCGTGGGCGCGGCCGATCTCGCGACGCGGATCGAGGAGGGGTTCCTCGACTTCGACGTCGCAGTCGCGACCCCCGACCAGATGGCTGTCGTCGGCAAGCTCGGCCGGGTGCTCGGGCCGCGCGGGCTGATGCCGAATCCGAAGACGGGAACGGTCACGTTCGACGTCGGCAAGGCCGTGACCGACGCGAAGGCGGGCAAGCTCGAGTACCGCACCGATCGCGGCGGGAACGTCCACCTTCCGATCGG
>JBOHBD010000095.1:0-3701 GCA_050698195.1 Gaiellaceae bacterium | reverse complement strand
TGAAGGCGTCCGCTTCGCGGCCGCGGGCCTGCCCCTCGTATCAGTGCCGAGCTGACCGTAGGCCCTTCGGGCCGACGAGGTACCACGTCTCGACGTCTCCCTTCCCCTTCACGGCGACGAGGCCCCGCGGCTCGGTCTCGAAGTCGTCTCTGACGAGCTCCCACGTCGTGCGGGTGATCTGGATGGTGCCGGGGGCGCCGTGCGACTCCATCCGGCTGGCCATGTTCACCGTGTCGCCCCAGAGGTCGTACAGGAAGCGGCGCCGGCCGATCACCCCGGCGACGACCGGGCCCGAGCTGATTCCGATGCGCAGCTCGAGGTCGCGCTGGCCGGCCGGTGGGAGGCAGGCCCTCGCGCGCTCACGCATCTCGAGCGCCATCCGGACGAGCGCGTGGGCGTGGTCCGCCCGCGCCCGCGGCACTCCCGCGGCAACCATGTAGGCAGTCGCCGATCGTCTTGATCTTCTCCACGCCGTAGCGATCAGCAAGCTCGTCGAAGGCCGTGAAGAGCCGGTCGAGGAAGCCGACGATCTCGCGGGCGTCGAGGCGGCTGGACAGAGGCGTAAAGTCGACGACGTCGGCGAAGAGGATGCTCGCCTCGTCGAAGTGGTCGGCGATCGCCTGCGGCTCGGCCTGCAGCCGCTGAGCGATCTCGTGCGGGAGGATGTTCAGGAGGAGGCTCTCGACGCGCCCCTGCGCGGCTTCTCGCTGGCGAGCGAACGTCACGAGCAGCGTGAACGCCACCAACGAGACCGCCGCGATGTTGAGCGCTGCGAACGCCCGCACCGCACCCTCGGGCATGTCTGCCTCCTCGGGACGAACGACCGGCGCCAGCGGAATCGTGACTGCGAGCAGCGCGACGAAGGCGACATACCAGGCCCAGGCGCGCGAGCGGTCGAACACGACCGTACCGAGCGGCGCCACCAGCGACCACAGGATCACGCCGCTCGACGGAGCCAGCCCGCCCAGTGCGAGCAGCAGCAGCGCCGGCGTGACCACGATCATCAGCAGCTCCGCAAAGCGCAGGAACCGATAGCTGCGGGTTCGCGCGAAGACGAGGAGGCAGAGCACCGATGCAAGCGTGTACCCCCAGGGAAAGAGCGCGGGGATCCGCTCCCCGAACGCCCAGTAGAGGCCTCCCCAGAGCACCCCAGCGGGCAGCACCATCAGCGAGATCCCGACCAGGAGCGCCTTCCGGACGCGCTCGTCCGGCGAGTCCGCCGGGTCGGCGCCCAGGCTCAGGGCCCGCTCGCCGAGAGCCCTCACCCGCGGGCCTGCTCCCTCCATTCGACGACGAGCGGTCAGGACGTCCTGGACGCCTCTCCCCCTCGGGCCGCCTGCCGGAGGTCGATCGTCATCCCCTCGTGAGCCGCCACCGGCGGTGTTCTGGTTGCTCCGTCCCAGAGCTCCCCGGCCCGCTCGACGAGGCGCTCGACGCCGTCGTCCGTCCGATCCGGATCGTGGTGGAAGAGCACGAGCCGCCCGACCTCGGAGCGAAGCGCGAAGTCGACGGCGTGGGTCACGCTCGAGTGGCCCCAGCCGACACGCGTCGAGTACTCGGACTCGGTGAACTGACCGTCGTGGAGGAGCACGTCCACGCCTTCCGCGAGCGCGTGACCCGAGATCCAGTCCGGCTCGAGGTCCGCGATCTCGAGGCCGAGGACGGGCTCGTGGTCGGGGATGTACGCGAGCGAGCTGCCGTTCAGCCCGAAGCGGTAGCCGAGGGTCGGCCCGGGATGCGAGACGGGGAGGGCGAGGATCTTCACGCCTTCGAGCTCCCACTCGTCCTCCGGGACGTCGTGGAAGACGACCTGCGCCGGGCTGTCCGACAGCTCCAGGGGGAACAGCGGCGGCGACACCGCGCGCGCGATCCGCTCTTCGAGCGAGTAGAGGGGCGAGGGAGGTCCCCAGATGTGCAGCTCGGTCTCCGGATGCCAGAGCGGATCGAAGAACCGCAGCCCTTCGACGTGGTCGAGATGCAGGTGGGTGAGCAGCAGGTGGATCGGCGACCCGCGCTCGAGGCTCGCCCCGAGCTGCTTGATCCCGGTCCCCGCGTCCAGAATGAGCCGCCCCCCGTCGCTCGTCCGGATCTCGACGCAGGACGTGTTCCCACCGTAGTGGACGGTCGTCTCGCCCGGCGTCGGAAGCGAGCCTCGACAACCCCAGATCATCGCGCGCAGCATCAGCCGTTCTCCGGCGCCTTTACCTGCCAGAAGAGGGCGATCATGCCGACGAAGTCGGTCGGAGAGGAAAAGAGAGGCAGCGCGGTCACCGAGACCAGCCGGCGGATGCCGTCGAGGCCGGTCATGCAGAGCGTGCCGTGCGCCGGACGCCGCTCGGTGAGCGCGATGCCCGGCGGCATCTTCTCGAGCGGAAGGGGAGCTCCGTCGAGATCCTCGACGCGGAACTGCGAGGTCCAGCTCTCCGCGGGCATGGGGCCGGCTTCCGCGAACGTTCGCCCGAGGATCTTCTCAGCGTGCTCGTTGTAGAACACGAGCTCGCCCGTCGCATCGGCGATGAAGGTCGCCGTGGCGAGCTGCGAGGCCAGCTCGCGCGCAAGGATCAGAGTCAGCGGCTTCTGCGGCCCGTGCTGCATGCGGCGGAAGCCTAGCCTCGTGCGTGGCTAGAGCCGCGCCACCCAGGTCTCGACGGTATCGTCGCGCCCACGAAGCTCCAGCGTTCGACACTCGAGCCCGGTCGTGTCGAGCTTCGCCGCCGCGGCCGCCGCGACACTCACGAGGATCTGGCCGGCCTCCGCCGACGACGCCAGGCGAGCCGTGGTGTTCACCGAATCCCCGACCGCGGTGAAGTCGCAGGCATCGTCCTCGCCGACGCGGCCGACGTACGCGACGCCCGTGTGCACACCGGCTCCGACCGCGATCCACGGGTCACCCCCGTCGTTCCCGGTCTCACGGAGGAGGTCGCGCGCCGCGGTGATCGCCCTCTCCGCATGATCCTCGCCGGCGAAGCCCGGGACGAAGAGCGCGACGACCTCGTCGCCGACGAACTTGTCTACGAGACCGTCCCAGCGATCCACCACCTTTGCCGCCACGCCGTAGAATCGCGAGATCAGCCGCGAGAACTCCTGAGCGGGGATCCGCTCGGCGAGCGCGGTCGAGCCGCGCACGTCGGCGAAGAGAAAAGTCAGGTCGATCTCGGCCCCTCCCGGATGCTTCTCGATGGCGCGGAAGCACGCCCTGCAGAGGCGACGGTTGAGCCGGGACGGACCGAAGCCGACGAGCCGCAGGACGACGCTCCCCGGCGGACGCAGCGGGGCGGAGCACAGCTTGCAGCGAGGGCCCGAGGGCATCCAGCCCACCAGCCGCTTCGTCAACTCGAGCCCGCGGGCCTGGCCCGTCAGGACCGCGCGCCAGGTCTCCTCGTGCTCCGCCTCGTGCGCGCTCGGCTCCATCGTCTTCCAATTCTGCGTCATTCGTAGAGAGTGACGAGCCGCTCGGACTCCTCGCGGAGCGCTCGCAGAGTCCCGCGGTCGAGTCGCTCGAAGGGCGTCAGCTCGACACGCCCGCCGTCGTACTTCCACGTCCCGGCAACGGCTCCGTCGACGAGGAACGTCGGCACGGAGGGCGGGATCTTCGTGTTGAAGATCAAGGGGCGGTACTTCTCCGGCAGGATCCCCGTGCGGCGGGCATGGACGAGCAACGCCGCGTCCCAGGTCGGGAGGAAGCGGACCGGCGCGGGCGT
>JBOHBD010000094.1:0-2699 GCA_050698195.1 Gaiellaceae bacterium | reverse complement strand
TCGTGCGCACACCCGCGAGGTCCGAGCCCGCGCCCGGCTCGGAGAAGCCCTGGCACCAGATCTCCTCTGCGGAGAGGATCTTCTCGAGGTAGCGCTCCTTCTGCTCCTCGGTGCCGTGCGCCATGATCGTCGGCCCGGCCATGCCGAGGCCGATGACTCCGACGTGGGGCGGCGCCTCGGCGCGAGCCATCTCCTCGAGGAAGATCGCCTGGTGCGTGTACGGGGCCCCGCCGCCCCCGTACTCCGCCGGCCACGTGAGGCCGGCGTAGCCCGCGTCGAACAGCGCCCGGCTCCAGGCGCGCATCTCCGGCCCGTCGAAGCGGGCCGCGCCCCCTCGGTGCCCCAGCAGCTCGTCGGGGAGGTTCTCCTCGAGCCAGGCACGGAGCTCGCCCCTGAACGCAGCTTCGTCGGCGGTGTCCCGCAGATCCATCCGTACCGATCGTAATGCGTTCGCAGAAGCCGGTGTCAGACACGAGGTTCGTGTCAAGGGCTTTCGTGGCCGAATGCGTGACGAGTTTCCCAGCTTCAGCGCTCCGAGTTCCGCTGAGCGAGACGATCCGCCGGGTAGACATGCCCACCGGGGCGGCCCTGACCGTCAGCGGCGGTGACCCGCGATGTCCGACAACCGTCATTGCCAGCGCGCGCGGAGCCGCATTAGGGTAGGACGCCGATGGCCCTGCTCTCGGTCCGGGACGTCACTCTCCGCTTCGGGGGCATCGTCGCCCTCGACGGTGTGTCGTTCGACGTCGAGAAGGGGCACATCTCGGGGCTCATCGGGCCGAACGGCGCGGGCAAGACGACCGCCTTCAACGTCATCACGCGTCTGTACAAGCCCGATTCCGGCGAGGTGGAGGTCGACGGCGCGTCGATCCTGCGCGAGGCTCCGCACAAGATCGTGCGCAAGGGCATCGCCCGCACGTTCCAGAACCTCCAGCTCTTCCGCACCATGTCGGTGCTCGAGAACGTGCTCGTGGGGGCGCACGGCCTCGGGCGGAAGGGCGGCGAGACGGAGGCGTACGCCGCGCTCGACGTCGTCGGGCTGCGCGAGCGCGCGCACGCGCCGGCGGCTGCGCTCCCGTACGCCACGCAGAAGCGGGTCGAGCTCGCGCGTGCGCTCGTCGCCAAGCCGCGCCTCCTGCTGCTCGACGAGCCCGCCGGTGGCCTCAACCACGAGGAGGTGGCCGAGCTCGGCGTCTTCATCCGCCACCTCCGTGACGAGTTCGAGCTGACCGTCCTCCTCGTCGAGCACCACATGAACCTCGTCATGAACGTCTCCGACCACGTCAACGTGCTCAGCTTCGGCCGGAAGATCGCCGACGGGACGCCCGCTCAGGTGCAGGCCGACCCGGCCGTGATCGAGGCCTACCTCGGCATCGAGGAGGACGAGCCCGCGCGGGAGACGGCGGCGGAGGAGCCGGGGGCTGGCTCGAGCCGGGCCCCCGACGTACCGGACGAGCCGGCATGAGGACGCTCCTCGAGCTCGACTCGGTCGAGGCCCGCTACGGGCCGGCGCAGGCGCTTCGCGGCGTGTCCCTGACCGTCGGCGAGGGCGAGATTGTGTCCGTCCTCGGCGCGAACGGCGCCGGCAAGACGACGACGCTCCGCGCCATCTCCGGAACCGTGTCTCGAAGCGGCGCGATCGAGCTCGACGGAAAGCAGCTCCGCGGCGGGCCCGAGGCCGCGGCACGGGCTGGAATCGCGCACGTCCCCGAAGGCCGCGGCACGTTCGTCGAGCTGACCGTGAACGAGAACCTCCGGCTCGGCGCCTACACGCGGCGCGACCGCAAGGTCAAGGACGACATCAAGCGCGTCTCCGAGTACTTCCCCTGGATGACGGAGCGCGGTGGGCAGCGGGCAGGGACGCTCTCCGGCGGCGAGCAGCAGATGCTCGCGCTGGCGCGGGCGCTGATGGGCCGGCCGCGGCTCCTCCTGCTCGACGAGCCCTCGCTCGGCCTGGCTCCGATGGTCGTGCGCGAGTTCTTCCGCACGGTTCGCGAGCTGAACGAGAAGGAGGGGCTCACCGTCCTCGTCGTCGAGCAGGACGCGCGCATCGCGCTGCAGAGCTCGTCCCGCGCGTACGTGCTCGAGGTCGGCAGGGTCGCGCTCACCGGGACGAGCGAAGCTCTTCAGGGAGACGAGTCCGTGCGCCGGAGCTACCTCGGGTACTGAGCCGTGGTCGTCGCCGCGTTCGCGGATTTCATGCAGCAGGTCGTGTCCGGCCTCGCGTCGGGAGGGATCTACGCGGCGCTCGCGCTCGCCCTCGTGATCATCCATCGCTCCACCGGGGTGATCAACTTCTCCCAGGGGGAGATGGCGACCCTGTGCACGTACATCGCGTGGACCCTGACCGTGAACCACGGCTGGTCGTACTGGCCCGCGTTCGTGGCGACGCTCGGCTTCTCGTTCGCGTTCGGAGTCGCCCTGCACACCGTCGTCATCCGACCGGTGGAGCGCGGCAACGTGCTCCGCGTCGTCATCGTCACGATCGGCCTGCTGATCGCGATCAACGGATTCGTCGTGTGGCACTGGGGCGGCGAGCCCCAGGCGCTCGTGAGCCCGTTCGGGACCCGAACGGTCGACATCGGCGGCGTCGTCATCTCTGTGCAGGACATCGGAACGATCGCCGTCACGATCGGGATCGTGATCCTCCTGTGGCTCCTCTTCCAGTTCTCCAAGCTGGGCCTCGCGCTCCGCGCGGC
>JBOHBD010000093.1:0-17442 GCA_050698195.1 Gaiellaceae bacterium | reverse complement strand
GGCTCGCATCGAGGCAACGTAGCCTGCTCAGGTGGACAGAACTGTGTCGACTTCGTGTCGATTTACTCGACGGTAACGGTCTTCGCGAGATTCCTCGGCTGGTCGACGTTGAGGCCGCGCAGGCGCGCGATGCGGTAGGCGAGCAGCTGCAGGGGGAGGATCGCGAGGACGACCTGCAGGAACGCAGGCGTCTTCGGGACGTAGATCACGTCGTCGGCGTGATGCTGGATGTCCTCGTTGCCGTCGGTCGCGATTGCGATGACGTGCGCACCCCGCGCGCGGACCTCCTGGATGTTCGAGACGATCTTGTCGTACACGTGGATGTTCGTGGCGACGACGACGACGGGGCTCGCCTCCTCGAGCAGCGCGATCGGGCCGTGCTTCATCTCCCCCGCCGAGTACGCCTCGGTCGGGATGTACGAGATCTCCTTCAGCTTGAGCGCGCCCTCGAGCGCGACCGGCAGCCCGATGTGGCGGCCGAGGTAGAGGAAGAAGGGCGCGTCGTAGTAGCGCCGCGCGATCTCCTCGATCGGATGGTCGCCCTCGAGGAAGGCCCCGATCTTGCGCGGCAGCTTGTAGACGAAGTCGAGGATGAACTCGATCTCACCCGGCGGCAGCGTGTCCCGCACCTGCGCGAGCTTGAGCGCGACGAGGTAGATGAGCGCGATCTGTGCGGTGAACGTCTTCGATGCCGCGACGCCCATCTCGATCCCGGCACGGGTGTAGAGGACGGAGTCGACCTCGCGCGTGATCTGCGAGCCCATCATGTTCGTGATGGCGACCGTGCGCGCGCCCTTCTCCCGCGCGAGCTTGAGCGCCTCGATCGTGTCCCGGGTCTCACCCGACTGCGAGATTCCGATGACGAGCGTGTGGTCGTCGATGACCGGGTTGCGGTAGATCCACTCGCTCGCGATGTCGAACTCGACGGGGACGCGCGCCCACTCCTCGATCACGTAGCGGGCGACGACGCACGCGTGGTACGCGGTTCCACACGCGACGAGCACGATCCTGCGGAGGTCCCGCACCTCCTGGTCCGACATCCCGAGCCCCTCGAGGACGAGCGACCCGTGACGGACACGATCGCCGATCGTCTCGGCGACGGCGTCCGGCTGCTCGTGGATCTCCTTGAGCATGAACGTCTCGTACCCGGCCTTCTCCGCTCCCTCGTCGTCCCAGTCGAGCTCCATGGACTCGCGCTCGACGAGGCCGCCGTCGACGCTTCGGAACGTCGCACCCTCGGGCGTGACCGCGACGATCTCGCCGTCGCCCGGGAACTGCACCGTGCGCGTCTCGCGCAGGAAGGCGGCGGCGTTCGAGGCGAGGAAGGTCTCGTTCTCCCCGACCCCGACGACCAGCGGCACCTGATGCCGGGCTCCGACGAGCAGTCCGGGATGATCGCAGTGGATCACGACGAATGCGAAGTGACCTTCGAGCTCGGCGAAGGCGAGCCGGACGGCTTCGACGAGGTCGCCGTCGTAGTGGCGCTCGACGAGGTGCGAGACGGTCTCCGCGTCGGTCTCGGACCTGAACGTATGCCCGTCCTCGCCGAGGCTCTCGCGGAGCTCCCGGTAGTTCTCGACGATGCCGTTCAGGACGATCGAGAGGCGTTCCGGCTCGCAGCCGGTGAGCGGGTGAGCATTCTCCTCGGTGACACCCCCGTGCGTCGCCCAGCGCGTGTGACCGAGACCAGTGGTTGCAGCCGACCGATGCGTCCCGGCACGCTGCTTCAGGTTCCCGAGCGGGCCGACCGCCCGCACGTAGGCGAGACGGTCCTCCTCGAGGAGCGCGACACCGGCCGAGTCGTACCCGCGGTACTCGAGACGCTCGAGCCCCTGCAGCAGCAGCTGCTTCGACTCACGCGACCCGACGTATCCGATGATCCCGCACATGAGCTCTCATGAAAACACGAAAGAGCCCGGCGGCACCCTTCGTCGGGCCTAGCCGAGCTCCCTTGCAACGAGCGCGGCGATGGTAGCAGAGATGCTCGCTGCCTCCTCCTCCGTCTCCGCCTCGGCCAGCACCCGGACGACAGGCTCGGTGCCGGAAGTGCGCACGAGCACACGGCCGCGGTCGCCGAGCTCCTCGCTGAGACGATCGGCCTCGTCGAGGATCGACTGCGGGATCTCCTTGCGCGCCACACGCACGTCTTGCTTCGCCTGCGGGTAGCGGGGCATGACGGCGGCGGCCTCGCTCAGCGTGCGGCCGCGAAGCGCGCCGCAGAGGAGCAGCGCGGCCGCGAGCCCGTCGCCGGCGACGTGATCCCCGAGCCAGACCACGTGCCCCGACTGCTCGCCGCCGAGGAGGCCCCCGTCGCGGTGCAGCGCCTCGAGCACGTAGCGATCGCCGACGGGTGTCGTCACGACCTCGACGTCGTGCTCCGCCATCAGGCGATGGAACCCGAGATTCGACATCACCGTGACGGCGACGAGATCGACGCCGAGCGACAGCGCGAGGATCGCGAGGATCTGGTCGCCGTCGAGCGGCTCGCCTCGTTCGTCCACCGCGAGCATGCGGTCGCCGTCCCCGTCGAACGCCACGCCGACGTCGAGGCCCAGCCTCGTAACGGTCCGCTGTAGGGCGCTGAGATCGGTGGCTCCACAACCGACGTTGATGTTCGAGCCGTCGGGATCGTCGCCGATCGGGTGCACCTCGGCGCCGAGATCTCCGAACGCGGCGGGCGCGAGCGACGAGAACGCGCCGTTCGCGCAGTCCACGGCGACACGGAGCCCCGAGAGATCGGAGCCGAACCGCTCGAGCACGTGCCGGAGGTACATCTCTCCGAAGCCCTCGACCCGCTCGACCGAGCCGCCGCCCGACCCCGGAGCGTCGAGCAGCGCCTCCACAGCCTCCTCCTCGTCGTCGACGAGCTTTCGCCCCTCGCGGTCGAAGAGCTTCACGCCGTTGTACTCCGGCGGGTTGTGGGAGGCGGAGACGACGACCCCGAGATCCTCCGTGAGCAGAGCGACCGCAGGTGTCGGAAGCACTCCCGCGAGCACCGCGGTACCGCCCGCGGAGACGATCCCGCGCGCGAGGGCGGCCTCGAGCTCCGGCCCGGACCCACGGGTGTCCCGGCCGACGAGGACACGTCCAGGGTCTGACCCTTCCTCGCTCTTTGCGCTCGTTGCAGCCCAGAGCGTCGCCGCCCGCCCGATCCTTTCCACAAGCTCGGTCGTCAGGTCGTCGCCGACGACCCCGCGAATCCCGTCCGTTCCGAAGTAGCGCCGCGCCACCGCGGCCGAACCTACCGCTTGCTGAACTGGGGCGCCTTGCGTGCCTTGTGCAGGCCGGCCTTCTTGCGCTCGACGATCCGGGCGTCGCGCGTCAAGAAGCCTTGGCGCTTGAGGGGGACGCGCATCTCGGGATCGGCCTCGACGAGCGCGCGAGCGATGCCGTGCCGGACGGCACCCGCCTGCCCGGAGACGCCGCCGCCGTGGACGCGGACCCGGAGATCATACGTCTGCGCCGCCCCGGCGACCTCGAGCGGAGCCATCACCATCTTCCGGTGCGCGGAGCGGGGGAAGTACTCCTCGAGCGTGCGGCCGTTGATCCAGCTCTTGCCGTCGCCCGGTCGCAGGATCACCCGTGCGACCGACGTCTTGCGCTTCCCGGTTCCCAGATACTGCGCGAGCTCGCTCACGAGAGCTCCAGCGGCTTCGGCAGCTGGGCGGCGTGTGGATGCTCCGGCCCGGCGTAGATCTTCAGCTTCCGCAGCTGAGCGGCCGCGAGCTTGTTCTTCGGCAGCATCCCCTTGACCGCCAGGCGGATCACCTCGGTGGGTCGCCGGTCGAGCTGCTCCCGGAGCGTGCGCTGACGCAGCCCGCCCGGGTAGCCGGAATGCCTGTAGTACACCTTCGAATCGAGCTTCGTGCCGGTCACCGCCACCTTCTCGGCGTTGACGACGACGACGAAGTCGCCCGTGTCGACGTGCGGTGTGTACTCGGGCTTCCCCTTGCCGCGAAGCGTGTCCGCGAGGCGGGTCGCCAGTCGGCCGAGCGTCTGCCCCTCGGCGTCGACGAGGAACCACTGGCGCTCGATCTCGCCGGGCTTGGCCGTATACGTCTTCATCACAGAGAGAGGGCGGACGTGCCGTCCGCCGGCGGCCGATTCTAGCATCAGTGCCCGCAGCGGAGAGGCCCCGGCAGCGCTCTCGACGCGCAGACTCGCCGACCGTCGCAACACCACCCCGCCGAAGGTCTAGTGACACTTGCCTCACGGGCGCATTGACTTCATGCAAGCTCTAGGGCGGAGCTGCAGCGGTGGGGGAGGCGCAAACTGCAGGGGAAGAGGCCATGAACACTGCTTCGGGGGCTGAGCGTCCGCACACGCTCGGCGCGGCTGTGCGCGATCCGGTCGTCGCGGCGATCGTCGTCGGCGGAGCAGCGACCGCCGTCGTCGTCTTCGTGCCGCCGCTGCACTTCGCCTACAGGCAGCAGGCCCTTCATGTCGCGCTCGAGACGTCGGCGGCTCTGATCGGGCTTCTCGCCGCCTATCTCGTCCTGGGACGTTTCCGCAGAAGCGGGCGCCTCGACGACTTCCTCCTCTTCTATGCGCTCGGCCTGATGGCGCTCGGCAATCTCTTCTTCGCCACGATTCCGGCGGTCGTCGACGGTGGCTCGAGCCGCTTCGCGACGTGGGCGTCCATCTCCGGGCGGCTGCTCGGAGCGCTCGCCTTCGCCGTCGCCGCTTTCGCGACCCAGCGGAGGATGCGGCTCACGGAACCTCGTCACATCGCGGTGTGGCTCTCGCTTCCGGCGCTCGTCGGAGCGGTCGCGGCGGCAGTCGCCGTCTTCGCCTCACGGCTCCCGCGCGGGGTCGACACGCTGTTCGCGCCGGAGGAGTCCGGGCGGCCGAGACTCGAGAGCGAGCCCGTCGTGCTCGCCGCGCAGCTCGTCGCGATGGCGCTCTTCGTCGTCGCCGCAATCGGCTTCGACCGGAAGCACAGGCAGACGGGCGACGACCTCGTGCGCTGGCTTGCAGTCGCCGCCGTCGTCGCAGCCTTCTCGCGCCTGCACTACTTCCTCTACCCGTCCCTGTACACGGAGTGGGTGTACACGGGGGATCTCTTCAGGCTCGCGTTCTACGTCGCGATCCTCGCCGCGGCAGCGCGCGAGATCAGCTCCTACTGGAGACGCGTCTCCCAGAACGCCGTGCTCGAGGAGCGTGGCCGAATCGCCAGGGACCTCCACGACGGCCTCGCGCAGGAGCTCGCCTTCATTCGCCGGAACCTCTACCGCCTCGACGAGGAGGACCGCACCGTCGTTCGGATCAAGGCGAGCATCGACCGCGCTCTCGCCGACTCGCGACGAGCGATCGCCGCCCTGACGAGACCTCTCGACGAGCCGCTCGAGTCGGTACTCGCCGAAGCTGCCGTCGAGGCCGCCGAGCGGGAGGGGACTCGCGTCGCGCTCGACCTGAGCTCCGGGCTCGACGTGGACTTCGAACGGCGTGAGGCGCTGATCCGCATCGCCTGCGAGGCAATCGCCAACGCGGCGCGGCACGGAGGAGCAAAGGTGGTACAGGTCGAGCTCTCGAACGGGGAGGGCGTCCGGCTACGCGTCACCGACGACGGCAAGGGGTTCGACCACGACGCGCTGAGCGAGCAGCCACATCGCGGGTTCGGGCTCGTCAGCATGCGCGAACGTGCTCTCGCCCTCGGCGGTCGGTTCCGCGTGTCGTCCGCTCCCGGGCAGGGCACCGAGGTGGAGGTGATCCTCTGAGCCGGAAGCGGATCCGTGTGCTTGTGGCCGACGACCACCCGCCCACGCGGGAGGACATTCGCGACGCCCTCGAGGCGGATCCTCGCTTCCAGGTCTGCGCGGAGGTAGGCGATGCCCCCGGCGCCGTCGAGGCGGCCGTCCGCGACCGCCCCGATGTCTGCCTCCTCGACATCCGGATGCCCGGCGGCGGCGTGGCCGCGACGTGGGAGATCGCCGCACGACTGCCCGAGACGAAGATCGTGATGCTCACCGCGTCCGAGGAGGAGTCCGACCTGCTCGCGGCTCTGCGCGCGGGTGCCGCGAGCTACCTCGTCAAGACCATGGACCCGCGGCGGCTTCCGCACGCCCTGAACGACGTGTGCGAAGGCCGCGCGGCGATTCCGCGGGACCTCGTGGCGACGATGGTCGAGCACTTCCGAGGCACGGAGCCGCGGTGGCGAGCCCTTCGAGGCAGCAATCTCACCGAGCGCCTGACGAGTCGCGAGTGGGAGGTGCTCGGTCTTCTCGGCCAGGACTACTCGACCGCGCAGATCGCCCGCCGGCTCGTGCTCTCGCAGAGCGCCGTGCGAGCCCACATCGCCGCGGTCGTGAGAAAGCTCGGAGTTGCCGACCGCGATGCCGCGATCGCGCTCATCCGGGCACGCTCAGACACCTAAGCGCCAGCGGCGTTGACCGCCGCCTCGGCGGCCGCGACCATGCGGCGGTGCCCGATGAGGAGGGAGCGCGCGATTTGCGAGTCGTGATCGCCGACGACCACGCGCCGACCCGGGCGGACGTGAGGGCGATGCTCGAGCAGGCCGGTATGGAGGTCGTGGGGGAGGCGTCCGACGGAGCGGCCGCGGTCGAACATGCCCTGCGCGAGAAGCCGGACGTCTGCCTCCTCGACGTCTCGATGCCCCACGACGGTCTCGTCGCCGCCGAGACGATCGCTCGGCAGCGTCCCGAGACGAAGATCGTCATGTTGACCGTCTCGGCGAGCGAGGAGCACGTCCTCGCGGCTGCCCGGGCGGGAGCCAGTGGCTACCTGCTGAAAGGGGGCGATCCACTCCGCCTCGCTCTCGTCGTTCGCGCTGTCGCGGCAGGGGAGTACTCCTTCCCACGGCGACTGACGCGACGGCTGATGGAGGAGCTTCGCGCTTCCTCGCGGGCTCGTTCGTGAGCAGGGCGACGTCGGCTCGGGAACTCGCGCGCTTAGCGATCTAAGCGGCCAGATGGCCGGCGAGCCCTTGCCCGCCGAGCTCCTTGACCTCACAGTCCTGTGCGGACGCGGCGTGCCGCACGGCGGCACGTGCGGGCGGCCGCGAGGGGGGGCGCAGCTCGGCGATCTCGACTGCTGTCGTGGTCGCCGAGCTGCGATAACGGAGAGGAGAAGCAGGTGGCACGAAGGCGCAAGTCATGGCGTTTCAGGCTCGACGAGGCGACGACACTCGAGGTGTCGACGGCGGCGGGACTGACGGAGAAGCAGGTACGGAGGCGGGGCCGCTGGTCGCTCGTCCTCGGGACGGTCATCGCGACCGTTGGCCTCGTTGCAGTGGCTCACGCGGACAACTTCCAGAACGATGTCGTGGTCGGTGGAAACGACACGATCACGGCCGGGGGCTCGACCACGATCACGTACAGGCTGGTGGCAAACTCCGCCCCTGGAGGGGACATCGGCAGTTGCAACGTCGATCCATCCAACAAAGCGACCGTCACCATCACGACTCCCATCGGCGTCACCGCAAACCCAACGTCCTTCCAATTCGAGGCATGCGGGAACACGGGCGCACAGAGCGCGATCTTCTCGTCGTCTGCTGTCGGAAGTCACAGCATCACCCACACGATCACAGGCGGGAAGACCGCAGCGCTCTACAACAACCAGGCCAACTGGACGCTCAAAGTGAACGCCGCAGCGAACGCCGACCCGACAGCCGACGCAGGCGGACCATACACGGGCGACGAAGGCGACCACATCGCGCTGGACGGCACGGGCTCGGCGGACACGGATGGATCGATCGCGTCCTACTCCTGGACGGTCACTCCACAGAGCGGCGGCGGGAACGACCCTGATTCCGGCGCGAGCTGCTCCTTCGTCGACAGCACCTCGAGCACCGACTCGGAGCCGAAGGTCGCGTGCACGGACGACGGCGTCTACGACATCGCACTGACGGTCACGGACGACGACGGCGCCAGCGACGACGACTCGACGACGCTGACCCTCGCGAACGCGAACCCGAGCGCGACGGCGAACATCCCGGGCGGCAACGTCAACGAGGGCGACAGCTTCAACCTCAGCCTCTCGAGCCCGGCCGATCCAGGCTCGAACGATACGTTCACCTACCAGTTCGACTGCGGTGACGGAGCGGGTTACAACGCCGCAAGCACCACCGCCGGCCGCTCCTGCCCGACGACCGACAACGGCTCTCGGTCCGTCAAGCTGAAGATCCTCGACGACGACGGCGGCTTCACCGAGTACACGGGGACCGTGACGGTGGTCAATGTGGCGCCCACGGTGACGGCCGCGATCTCGGCGTCGATCAACTGCCAGACCAACGCCACGCTCACCCTCGGCTTCAGCGACTCGGGCGTGAACGACGGTCCATGGGCGGTGGACATCGACTGGGGCGACGGCTCGCCGCACACGACCTTCAACGCGGCGACCCAGGGCGCGCAGGCGAACCAGACGCACCTCTACACGACCCCTGGGAGCTACTACGCGATCGTCACGATCACCGACAAGGATGGAGCCGGCAACAACGGCCAGGGCGTCGACAACAACAATCCGATCACGGTCAACCAGACGTACACGGTCGACTTCCTGCCGCCGTTCGACGACTCGAGCCCGAGCGGGCTGATCGTCAACAAGATGAAGAACGGCCGCGTCGTCCCCGTGAAGGCGACGATCCACGACGACTGCACGCAGGCGTATCTCACGGGCTCCGGAGCCAACGTGACCATCAAGGTCAACAAGGCACCCGTGAGCGGAACCGGCGGCGACGCCGTCGAGGAGTACGCGGATGCCGGGCAGTCGAGCGCGGGAACGAACCTGTTCAGGTGGACCTCCGACCCGTCCGCACCGGGCGGAGGGTTCTGGATCTACAACCTGGACAGCGGCGCGCTCGGCCTCAGCCTCAACACCGGATACCGCGTCGACATCTATGTCGGAGCGGTCAAGGCGACGATGGACGAGTGGGCGCTCTTGATGCCCGTGAAGTAGGCGCGGACGTCCGACGTCGCACGTGAGGGGCGCCGGAAGGCGCCCCTCACTCGTCAGCCGGCCGGCTCGAGCGCCGGACGCGGCCCGCGCGCAAAGAAGATCGCGAGCCCCGGTGCGACGACGGCCACCGTGGCGCCGATCGCGACCGCGGCTATCCCCCACTCCGTGTACGCGACGCCCCCGAGCAGCGCCAGTCCCGCTCCGAGGAGGCCGGCGGCGAGGTCGGTGATGCCGACCAGGCGCCCCCGCTCGACCGGAGTGGCGTGCCAGATGAGCTCCGCAGTCGCGGCGACATACGAGATGTTCCAGCCGAGCCCGAGCAGGAAGAGGGAGACGGAGGTCCACAGGATCGACTCCGCCCACGCCAGCATCAGCGTCGACACCGCCATGATGGCGAGCCCGGTCACGAGCGCCGGGCGGCGCCCGACGTTGTCGACGATCGCGCCGATGACGAGGACGAGGGCGTACATGCCCACGATGTGCAGGCTGATGACGGTGAAGACGTCGGCCTGCTCGTGGTCGTGCCCGACGACGATGTAGCCGGTCAAGTTCATCACCCCGACCATGACCCCGAAGCTCGCGAGCGCGGCGATCACCGCAGAGGGGACGCCGGGTCTGCGAAGGATCTCGCGGACCGGTGCGGGTGGGACGGCCGGCGTAGGCTCGCCGCCCGCGCCGGTCCCGTGTAGCTCGAGCGCGATCGTGCGTGGATCGGGTCGGATCGTCACGGCGACGAGCAGTCCGGCGATCGCCAGCCCCGCCGCGACGAACCACGGGACGACCAGCGTGTCGAGCTCGAAGTCCTTGCCCTCGAACAGGGGCCGGAAGACGAGTGGGCCGAGGGCCGCGCCGAACAGGGCGCCGAAGAGGACGTACGAGATCGCCCTCCCCTGACGGCCCGCCGGATACATGTCCGCCGCCGCGGTCCGGGCCAGGAGGACGCTGCCGTTCATCGCCCCGACGCCCACGAAGCCGAGAACGACGAGAACCGCGCTGTCGACGATGCAGCCGAGCGCCGTCAGCGAGCAACCGACCGCTCCGAGCGCGAACCCGCCGGCGATGACGGGCACGCGTCCCAGACGGTCCATCAGCCTCCCGGCCGGAAGGGCCGCCAGTGCTCCCGCCACGAGGAAGATCGCCGGGCCCAGCCCCAGGATCGACTCGATCCCGGTCACGAGCACGAGCGTGATCGTCGCGACCGCGACGGCCAGCTGCAGCACCCCGGAGAGGAGCACGAGGCAGACGCCGAGGAGGATCGTGTTACGCCGTACCGGATACGAGGTGGCCGCGATCGAGCAATTCAACCAGCCCCGCCCGGAACTCCACCGCTCCGCCTCGCGAGGGATGGCGGACCTGCAGACCTCCGAGCGCTCCGTGCGCGAGCCGTCCGACGGCGATCACGCGCCGCCCCACCGCCAGTCGACCGACGAAGGGGAGGCCTGCCACGATCTCGGCGCGCGTCGGCGGACGGTTCGCCGACACAGAGCCCGGATGCGTTGGCACGACGTTCCAGAGGAGAACGCGCTCCTCGAGATCGAGCTCGGCGAGGACCCCGTGCACGATCGTGGCGGTCGCCTCCGCCGGACCCCGGCCCGTGAGCTGCCGCTCGGACGTGAACGGGATCCCCGAGACACGCGCGCCGCGGTATCCCGGCGCCTCCCCGACGAGGAGGACGTCGGCGCCCGCGTTCTCCGCGAGGTAGCGCGCCAGGCGTTCGCGCAGAAGCGGCGCGCGCGAGCTCTCTGCGTACTGGTTGAACGTCGCCCCGATCCGGGCAGACGCGAGCTCCGCGACGAAGGCTCTCGGCGCTACGATGGGCGAAGCGTAAGGGGAGCTCGGGGCAACCGGGCTGAGAGGGCGGCTGGAGTGCGCCGCCGACTCGCAAACCTGATCTGGGTAATACCAGCGGAGGAAGCGCATGTCGCAGGAAGTGGTGGTGGTCGCCGGCGGGGAACGCCCCCGGGCCGAAGCCGTGCAGCTGGTTGCGGCCGGCACACCGGTAGTCGCCGCAGATCGCGGGCTCGAGCACGCGCTCGCACTGGGGCTCGACGTCACGATCGCGATCGGCGACTTCGACTCGGCCTCGCCGGAGGCGGTGGCGCGGGCCGAAGCCGACGGCGTTCGTGTCGAGCGTCATCCACCCGACAAGGACGCGACCGACCTCGAGCTTGCCTTGGACGCCGCCCTCGAGCTCCACCCCGCACGGATCCTCGTTCTCGCAGGAGTCGGCGAGCGGCTCGACCATCTCCTCTCGGCGCTCCTGCTCCTCGGGTCGCAGCGATACGCCGAGGTCGAGCTCGACGCGCACATCGGGAGCTCGCGCGTGCACGTGATCCAGGCCGAGAGGGCGCTCGAGGGAGAGCCGGGGGAGCTTCTCTCGCTCCTCGCGCTCCACGGGCCTGCGAAAGGAGTGCGAACCGGGGGCCTCCTGTACCCGCTCGCGGGCGAGACGCTCGAGCCCGGGTCGAGCCGCGGCGTCTCCAACGTCTTCGCTGCACCCACCGCGACAGTCGGTGTCGAGCGCGGCACGCTCCTCGCCGTCCGCCCCGGCGCCACGACGAGAGGTGCCAAGTGACACCGCGTCGCAAGGCGCTTCTCGCAGCCGCCGTCGCGCTCGCCCTGCCGATCGCGCTGCTCACTGCGGGTTGCGGAGGAGACGACGAGCCGCTCACGAGCGTCGTCCTCGTCACGCACGACTCGTTCGCGATCTCGGACGACGTGAAGCAGGCGTTCGAGCGGGAGAGCGGTCTGACGCTTCGGATCCTCCGGTCCGGCGACGCGGGCGAGCTGCTGTCGAAGGCGCTCCTCACCGCTGGGAACCCGCAGGGCGACGTCCTCTTCGGGGTCGACAGCAATCTCCTCTCGCGCGCGCTCGAGGGTGATCTCTTCGACCCGTACGAGTCGCCCGAGCTCGCAGACGTGGACGAACGCTACGTGCTCGACCCGGACCACCGTGCGACCCCGATCGACCACGGCGAGGTGTGCCTGAACTACGACAAAGCGTGGTTCGACGAGCGTGCAGTCTTGCCGCCGCGCTCCCTCGACGACCTCGTGGAGCCGCGCTACGAAGGGCTCCTCGTCGTCGAGAACCCGGCGACGTCCACGCCGGGGCTCGCGTTCATGCTGGCCACGATCGCGCGTTTCGGAGAGGACGGCTGGAGCGACTACTGGCGCCGGCTGCGCGCGAACGGCGTCCTCGTGGTCGACGGCTGGGAGGAGGCCTACACCGTCCGCTTCTCGGGCGCCGCGGGCAGCACGGGCAACCGGCCGATCGTGGTCTCTTACGCCTCGAGCCCGCCCGCGGAGGTGATCTTCCGCACGCCCCGGCCCGCAGAGGCGCCGACCGCGGTCGTGGAGGACGGCTGCTTCCGGCAGATCGAGCTCGCGGGCATCCTCCGCGGCGCGCGAAACGAGGAGGGGGCGCGAGAGCTCGTCGACTTCATGCTCTCGACGCGCTTCCAGGAAGACATCCCGCTCTCGATGTTCGTCTTCCCCGTCGATCCGGAGGCGACGCTCCCGCCCGAGTTCACGAGGTTCGCGGTCGTGCCGAGCGCGCCGCTCGAGCTGCCGCCCGAGGAGATCGAGGCGAACCGCGAGAGGTGGGTGAAGGAGTGGGCGACGGTCGTCCTTCGCTGAGCGGGGTCGCACCCGAGGAGTCTGACGCCTTCGGACGGGCTTGGCGCGCGCTGTCCTACGGGCTCCCGCTCGCGTTCCTGGCGCTGTTCTTCGTCTTCCCGCTGATCACGATCCTCGATCGCGGCCTCCGCTCCGAGGGAGACCTGGCCTCGCCGGTCGACGTCCTCACGGATCCGCTCACGCGCGAGGTGGTCTGGTTCACGGTGTGGCAGGCGCTGGCCTCGACCGCGCTGACACTCGCGGTCGCCATGCCCGCGGCGTACGTTCTCGGGCGGTACCGGTTCCCGGGGAGAGGCGTCGTCCGCGCGGTCGTCACGGTGCCGTTCGTCCTGCCGACGGTCGTCGTCGCCCTCGCGTTCCTCGCGATCCTCCCGGGAGGCCTCGAGCGCGGGTGGGCCGCGATCCTGATCGCGCACGCCTTCTTCAACGTCGCCGTCGTCGTCCGGGTCGTCGGCGGCTTCTGGGCCAGCCTCGACCCGCGGGTCTCGGAGGCTGCGGCGACCCTCGGAGCCGGTCCGTGGCAGAGCTTCCGCGCGGTGACCCTCCCCCTGCTCGCGCCCGCGCTCGCTGCGGCCGCGGCGATCGTCTTCCCCTTCTCGTTCACGTCGTTCGGGATCGTCCTCATCCTCGGCGGCCCCGCCTACTCGACGATCGAGGCGGAGATCTACAACCAGGCGGTTCGGATCTTCGACCTGCGCGCGGCCGCCGTGCTCTCGCTCGTCCAGCTCGTCTGCGTCGCGCTCGCAGTCTGGGTCGCGACGCGGCTCGAGGGGACGCTGGCGGTCGAGGGCCAGCTCCGCCGCGAGGAGGACGTGCTACGGGCACCTCGCAGCCCGGGAGAGCGAGCGCTCGTCGCAGCCAGCCTCGGCGGCCTCGCTCTCTTCGTCGGACTGCCGCTCGCGGTCCTCGTCGAGCGCTCGGTCGCCGCCGGCAAAGGGCACGGCTTCGATGCCTACCGGGCGCTGATCGAGCCGACCGACGCCTTCCTCGCCTCGCCGTGGGAGGCGATCGCGAACTCCGTCGCGTACGCGTCGGCCGCGACCTGCATCGCGGTCGCGGTCGGTGGTCTGGCCGCGTTCGCGATCGCCGGCTCCGGGACCAGTGACCGCGCGCGGGCCCGGCTGCTCGACGGGCTGCTCATGCTCCCGCTCGGCGCGTCCGCGGTGATGCTCGGGTTCGGCTTCGTCATCGCGTTCGACAGGGCGCCGATCGACTTCCGCGCCGAGCCATGGATCATCCCGGTCGTGCAGGCGCTCGTGGCGGTCCCCTTCGTCGTTCGCATCGTCGCGCCCACGATGCGTGCGATCGACCCGCGGCAGCGCGAGGCGGCCGCGGTGCTGGGAGCGACGCCGGGTCGAATCCGCCGCGAGATCGACCTGCCGATCGCCGGTCGCGCCCTCACCGTCGCCGCCGGATTCGCATTCGCGATCTCGCTGGGAGAGTTCGGCGCGACGGTGTTTCTCGCACGACCGGACAACCCGACGCTTCCCGTGGCCATCTTCCGCTTCCTCGGCCGCCCGGGAGAGCTGAACGCCGGCCGGGCATACGCGCTGGCGGTGATCCTGATGGTGGTCGTCGCGGTCTCGGTCCTCCTCGTGGAGCGGATCCGCAGGCAGCGCCGGGCGGGGTGGTTCTGATGCTGCGGATCGACGGCGTCGGCGTCGGATTCGAGGGGAAAGCCGCGCTCGACGGAGTCACGCTCGAAGTGCCGGACGGCGACGTCGTTACCGTCCTCGGGCCGAGCGGGTCGGGCAAGAGCACGCTTCTCCGCGTCGTCGCGGGCCTCCAGCGGCCCGACTCGGGACGTGTCCTCCTCGACGGCGAGGACCTCGCCGGGGTTCCGCCACATCGCCGCGGGATCGGGCTCGTGTTCCAGGACCATGCCCTCTTCGACCACCGTGACGTCTCGGGGAACGTCGCGTTCGGGCTCAGGATGCGCGGCGACTCGCGGGCGGCGATCGAGCGACGCGTGGACGAGCTCCTCGAGCTCGTCGGGCTGACCGGTTACGAGCGGCGGTCGATCGGCACGCTCTCGGGTGGGGAGCAGCAGCGCGTCGCGCTCGCCCGAGCCCTCGCGCCGGAGCCGCGGGTCCTCCTTCTCGACGAACCGCTCGGCTCGCTCGACCGCCGGCTGCGCGACCGGCTGCTCGAGGATCTCCAGGAGCTCTTCGGGAGGCTCTCCGTGACCGGGCTCTACGTCACGCACGACCAGGCCGAGGCCTTCGCGCTCGGAGATCGAGTGGCGGTCATGCGGGACGGGCGGGTCGTGCAGACGGGGACCCCGGACGAGCTCTGGGCGGAGCCCGCCGACGAGGACACCGCTCGCTTCCTGGGCCTGGGGAACGTGCGCGACGGCAAGGTGATTCGCCCCGAGGCGATCTCGGTCCGGCCGGCCCGGGACGGGGAGCGCGGCCACGGTGTCGTCGAGGCTGCCGCACGGCACGGCCCGACGGTGCGGCTGGTCGTGCGACTCGACTCGGGCGAGGCGCTCGAGGCCGCCGTGACGGCGCTCGCGCACCCGGAGCCGGGAGAGCGCGTCCACGTCGACGTCGACGCGGCAGGCATCGCCGAGCTGGCCGACAATGCGAGCTCGTGACCGACGTTTCCGAGCCGACCGCGCACGAGCGAGCGGAGGCCGGCTGGGCCGCGCTGGCCGCCGGTGAGTGGGCGAGGGCGCGGACGGCCTTCGAGGACGCGCTCGCCGGCGGAGAGACGCCAGACGGGTTCGAGGGGCTCAGCTGGGCCGCGTGGTGGCTCGACGACGCCGACGCTGTCTTCGGCGCGCGAGAACGCGCGTATCGCCTGTACAAGCGGGCGGGAGACGCGGCCAGCGCAGCCCGCATGGCCGCGTGGCTCGCAGCCGACGAGCTCGACTTCCACGGCGCCGCGGCGGTGGCAGGCGCCTGGCTGCAACGCGCGAACCGGCTGCTCGAGCCGCTCGACGTGGGAGCGGAGCACGGCTGGCTGGCGTTCTTCGAGGGGTACATCGCCAAGGTCCGCGGGGACGACATGACGGCGGCGGAGCGAGGTGCGCACGCGGCCGAGCTCGGGCGGCGGCTCGGCGTCCCGGACCTCGAGATGCTCGGCCTGGCCTTGGAAGGTGCCGCGCTCGTGTCTCGTGCGCACGTCGACGAGGGAATGCGGTACCTGGACGAAGCGACGGCCGTCGCGCTGGAAGGTGACGCCACGATTCCGATCTGCGGCGCCTGGGCGTGCTGTTTCCTGGTCACCGCGTGCAGCGCGGCGCGCGACTTCGAGCGCGCCTTCGAGTGGTGCGACCGGATCGCGGAGTTCGCAGAGCGCTATGGGAGCCGGTACATGCTCGCGTTCTGTCGAGCGGAATACGGGGCGGTGCACCTCTGGCGAGGCCGGTGGCTGGAAGCCGAGGCGGTTCTCGAGGCTTCGATCGAGGACTTCTCGCGCTCGCGCCCGGCAATGATCGGTGGAGCGCTCGTCGCGCTCGCCGAGCTCAGGCGCCGGCAGGGCAGGCCTGTGGACGCGGCAGGTTTGCTCGAGCGAGCGGGTGGTTCGCCATCGGCTCAGCTCTGCCGGGCCGGCCTGGCGCTCGACGAAGGCGACACGCGCGGCGCGGTGGAGCTCTCGGAGCGGGTTCTGCGCCGTGCACCCGAGGCCGGGGTGCTCGCGCACGCCCCCGCACTCGAGCTGCTCGCGCGCGCACGCGTCGCGCGGGGCGAGCTCGAGGAGGCGGCCACGGCGGTCGGCACGCTCCGCGAGGTCGAGCAGCTGGTCGGCACGACGGCGCTCACCGCGTCGGTCGATCTGGCCGAAGGCATGCTGGAGGCTGCCCTGGGAGACCACGACCGCGCACGACGGCTGCTCGAGGATGCCGCGGACGGCTTCGATCGGTGCGGCGCCCCCTTCGAGGCTGCTGGAGCGAGAATCGAGTTGGCGAGCACCCTCCTCGCCCTCGATCGCGGCGCCGAGGCAAAGCGCGAGTCGCGTGTCGCGCTCGATCGCCTGCGCGAGCTCGGCGCGTCGGCCGAGGCCAAGCGCGCGCAACGGCTCCTCGAGTCGCTCTCGGACAGCTCGCCTGTGGCCGAGCTCACGAAACGGGAGCTCCAGGTCGTGGGCTTGCTCGCGGACGGGCTGACGAACCGTCAGATCGCCGAGACCCTGGTCGTGAGCGAGCACACGGTCCATCGTCACGTGACGAACATCCTGCGCAAGCTCGACCTCCCCTCCCGAACGGCGGCAGCAGCGCATGCCGTGCGCTCCGGCCTGCTCGAGCGCGCCGGCTCGTAGCCGACTCTCGGTATCCCGAGACCGCCGCGAAGATGGCCGGTTCTGGCGACGCGGCACCACGCGACCCGTCCTATCGTCGTCGGCATGAGAGACGGAGAGGGTTCGACCGGATCGATCGCGGAGGCCGCCGCCCGAGCCCGGATCGAGGAGATGAGCGGTGGGCCCCCCAAGGCTGCCGTGCGGGCGATGTGGGCCCTCGGCGACTACGACCGGTTCGCGAAGGAGACGGTCTGGGAGCTCGGGCCCGTGCTCGTCGAGGCGTGCGGCGTCTCCGCAGGCCAGCGCGTCCTCGACGTGGCCGCCGGGACCGGGAACGTGGCCATCCGTGCCGCGGCAGCGGGTGCGCACGTCACTGCCTCGGACCTCACGCCCGAGAACTTCGAGGCCGGACGGAAGGAAGCCGCCGCCCAGGGTGTCGAGGTCGAGTGGGTGGAAGCCGACGCCGAGGCGCTTCCGTTCGGCGACGGCGCGTTCGACGTCGTCACCTCCTCCCTGGGCGCGATGTTCGCCCCCGACCACCAGGCTGTGGCCGACGAGCTCGTGCGCGTGTGCCGGCCGGGCGGCACGATCGGCATGCTCAACTTCACCCCCGAAGGCCTGATCTCCGACTTCTTCGGCACACTCGCTCCG
>JBOHBD010000092.1:0-2751 GCA_050698195.1 Gaiellaceae bacterium | reverse complement strand
CCCCGCCACCGCGACGCGGAGCGGATGGAGCTCGTCGAGCGCGGTGACGTCGCCGCGACGGTCCACGCGCCCGTGCTCGTCCAGACGCTCCGGCATCTGCACGACGGCGAGCTCGCCGGAGTCGAGCTGGCAGGGCGATGGGCGTTCTCGCGATCGTGGCTGGACGAGCTCGAGCAAGAGCTGACGGCGCTCATCGGGACTGCCGACCCGATCGACCCCGGTGTCCCGCTGCCGTCCGAGCCATGGGCAGGAGACGTGCTCGCGCTCCTCCCCTTCGAGCGGCGCGGCGCGAAGCTCTATCTGCCGGGTGCCGTCGCCTCGCTCGGCGCACGTGGGGACGACGCCGACCGGTTGGAGCGAGACGTGGCAGATGCAGGCGTGCGCGCGACGAAGATCTCGGACGACGAGCTCGCGCGCTTCCTCGAGACGAACGGACGGATCGTGCGGCTCGGGGACGGGTACGCGATCGGGACGGACGCGTACGAGCTGGCGAAGAACGTTCTCCTCGAGGAGGCGCGGTCGGCGGGTGAGATCACGCTGGCCCGGTTCCGGGATCTCCTCGGGATCGGCCGTCGCGACGCGCAGCTCTTGCTCGAGCGGTTCGACACGGACGGACTGACGAGGCGCGTCGGCGACCGCCGCGTCCTCCGCCGCTCCGCGCAGAAGACCTGACTTTCCAGCTCGGCCGGCATCGATCACGCTACGAGCATGCGTGCCCTCGTCGCCACCGTGGCCGTCGCGGCCATCGCTCTTCCGGCCGCCGCCACGAGCGTCGACCCGAAGGCTCTCGTGCTACGTCCCGACGACGTGCCGGCGGGTTTCCGGTTCGATCCCCACGAATCCGGCCTCCGCTCGAACAAGCTCGAAGCCAAGGAGTTTCCCGAGACCCGTCGCCTGTTCACCCGCTGGGGCCGGATCACGGGCTACCAGGCCGCGTACCAGAAGAACGGCGCGCGGATCGAGGGGCGCGCCGATCTCTTTCGGACGAGAGGCGGCGCCCGCCGGCTTCTGCTCTGGGCAGACCGTGAGGCGCGGAGGCAAGGTCCGATGGGGCTCGAGCGTGACCGCGCACGCGTCGGAACGGAGGGCTGGGCGTACGCGGCTCGCACGCCCCTCGTCTTCACGTTCGTCCTCTGGCGCTACAAGCGGGTGTGGGCCGGGGTCGCAACCCTCGGGCTCAGCAAGGCGGCGACGCTCGCGCTCGCCCGTGCCCAGCAGCGCCGGATAGCGGACGCGCTCCGCTAACGGGAGCCCCACTCGGGCTCGTCGTCGATCCCGACGCCGTCTGCGACGCGCGTCACGTAGTTGAAGTAGCCGACGACCTGGACGGCGTCGGAGATCGCCGCGTCGTCGAGGCCATGGCCGCGCAGGGCATCGATGTCCGCCTGCTCGACGTCCGCGGCGGAGTGCGTCAGCTTGACCGCGAAGTCGCAGAGCGCTCGCTCGCGCGACGAGAGATCCGCCCGCCGGTAGTCGTGCATCGCGTGCTCTGCGAGCTCAGCTGCGGCGCCCTCGGCACGGAGGTCGTCGGCGTGCGCCTTCGTTCAGTAGTCGCAGCTCTGCTCGGCGGACGCGACGGTCGCGAGCAGCTCTCGCTCCTTGCGCGTGAGCCCGGACTCGCCGAACATGATCTCGCGATAGAGCGCCATCGATGCCCGCAGCACGCCGGGCCGCAGGCTCATCGCCTTCACGATGTTGAAGACCTTCCCCGCGCGCTCGACGGCCGCGCCGTACTCCTCCGCGAGCGGACCCGTGGCCTCGGTCTCGTCGATCAGCCTTATGTACGGCACGCCTTACCGCGTCTGCGGGAAGCCGAGGTCGACCTTGCTCGTCGCTGGATCGGGCCAGCGGCTCGTGACCGCCTTCGTCCTGGTGTAGAAGTCGATCCCCTCGGGGCCGTAGATGTGGCGATCGCCGAAGAGCGAGCTCTTCCAGCCGCCGAACGAGTAGTAGGCGACCGGCACCGGGATCGGGACGTTGACGCCGACCATCCCGACGTTGACGTCGAACTGGAACCGCCGGGCGACGCCGCCGTCCCGCGTGAAGAGCGCGACCCCGTTGCCGTACGGGTTCTCGTTCACGAGCCGGAGCGCCTCGTCGTAGCTTCCGACGCGCACGATCGACAGGATCGGTCCGAAGATCTCGTCGCGGTATGCGTCCATCTCGGGCGTGACGTTGTCGAGCAGGGACACGCCCAGGAAGAAGCCGTCCCCGTCGGGTGCGGTCTGGCGTCCGTCGGCCACGATGGTCGCTCCCTGCTCAGGCCCGCTGTCCAGGTAGGAGGCCACCTTGTCGCGGTGCTCGCGGGTGACGAGCGGCCCCATCTCGGAGCTCGGGTCCATGCCGTCCCCGACCTTGACCTTCGGCAGCCGCTCCTTGATCGCGCCGACGAGCGGGTCCGCCGCGCCGCCGACCGCGACGACGACCGAGACGGCCATGCAGCGCTCGCCCGCCGAGCCGTAGCCGGCGCTGACGGCGGCGTCCGCGGCCATGTCGATGTCGGCATCCGGGAGGACGATCATGTGGTTCTTCGCCCCGCCGAGCGCCTGCACGCGCTTGCCGTTCCGCGTCCCGGTTTCGTAGACGTAGCGCGCGATCGGGGTCGAGCCGACGAAGCTCACGGCGGCGATGTCCGGGTGCGCGAGGATGCGGTCGACCGCTACCTTGTCGCCCTGCACGACGTTGACCACGCCGTCCGGCACGCCCGCTTCCTGCAGCAGCTCGGCCAAGCGGAGCGACACCGACGGGTCC
>JBOHBD010000091.1:0-4576 GCA_050698195.1 Gaiellaceae bacterium | reverse complement strand
GGGCTCGGTCGAGGCCGTGCCGAACGAGGCGCAGATGTCCTTCGGCGTCGAGACCCGCCGGCCGACCGCAAGGGAAGCGGTCGCTGCGAACGCCGACGCGATGCGAAGGGTGATCAACGCTCTTCGCCGGTCCGGCGGTCGCGAGATCGCGACGCAGTGGGTCAGCGTCTACCCGTACTCCCGCGACGACGGCGTGATCGACGGCTACTCGGCCTCGAACACCGTCTCCGCGACGGCCGATGTGGACGAAGCCGCTGCACTGATCGACGCTGCCGCCGAGGCGGGAGCGAACCAGATCTCCGGGCCGGGGCTCAGCTCGAGCGATGCCGAAGCCCTGTACCGGGAGGCGCTCGCCAAGGCGGTCTCAGAGGCGCGCGCCCGGGCGGAGGTCCTCGCCGAGGCGGCGGGGCGCAGCGTGGGTGAGATCACCTCGATCTCGGAGGGTGCCGGTGCGAGCCCGCTTCCCTACGCGGAGCGAGCGGCGCTCGACGCGGCCTCGACGCCGATCGTCCCCGGCGAGCAGGAGACCACCGCGACCATCACCGTGACCTTCTCCCTGCGCTGAGTGTCGCCCAGGGGTCAGGCCCCACATGGTCCGACCCCTGGGCTCGAACGGACAAGATGCCGTCGTGCCCTCGCTCAGTCCCGAGCGCAGCGTGCGGGTCTCGACGCTCGAGCTCTTCTTCGACCTCGTCTTCGTCTTCACGATCACGCAGCTGACGGGCGTCCTCGTCGAGGGTGGCGACGCGGCGGCTGCCGTCCAAGTCGTCGTCATGTTCGCGGTCATCTGGTGGATGTACGACGGCTACGCGTGGCTGACGAACGCCATCACGACGGATCGGTTGCGCTACCGGCTCCTGCTGATCGGCGGGATGGGCGGGTTCCTCGTCATCGCGCTCGCGATCCCGCACGCGTACGGCGGTGACGGGCTCGCCTTCGGTCTCGGGTACCTCGCGGTCGTCCTCCTGCACGGGAGCATGTACGCGAAGGGAACGTCGGTGTCGGAGGTGGCCGCGATCCTGCGGATCGTTCCCTTCAACCTCGCAGCCGCCGGCCTCGTGCTCGTCGGCGGGGCGGTCGGCGGCGACGTGCAGTGGGTCCTGTGGGCCGTTGCCGGAGGGCTCTTCTGGATCACGCCGTGGCTCACGTCGGTCGAAGGCTTCGTCGTCACGGCGTCGCACTTCGTCGAGCGCCACGGGCTCGTCGTCATCGTCGCGCTCGGCGAGTCGATCGTCGTCATCGGCGCCGGCGCCTCGGGTCTCCCGCTGGATCTCGGGCTTGCGCTCGTCGCGTTGCTCTCGCTTGCGCTCAGCGCATCGCTCTGGTGGCTGTACTTCTCGGACGAGGGAGCGGTGGAGCGCGCGATGCTCGAGGCGTCGCGAGCGGACCGCAACCGGCTCGCACTGGTCGGCTTCGGTTACTGGCACTACGGGCTGCTGCTCGGCGTCGTCGCTCTCGCGGCGGGCCTCGAGAAGGCGATCGGCGATCCGTACGACCCGCTCGACGGCTGGATCGCGGTCGAGCTGGCGGCAGGTAACGCACTGTTCATCGCCTGTGACGTCGGCTTTCGAAAGACGCTCGGGATCGCGCGGAGCGGGACGCGCCTCGTCGCCGCCGTCGCGGCGCTCGCGACGATCCCGCTCGGCACGGAGGCCGCCGCCAGCGCCCAGGTGGGAGCGCTCGCGGCGATCCTCGTGCTTGCCCTCGCCGTCGAGGGCTCGCGGCCCTTGCCCGTCTCGTCGTCTCAGCAGTCGAAGTAGAGGGCGAACTCCGCCGGGTGCGGGCGGAGGCGCACGGCGTCGACCTCGTTCTCCCGCTTCCACGCGATCCAGGTCTCGATCAACTCGCGCGAGAACACGCCGCCTCGAAGCAGGAACTCGTGGTCCGCCTCGAGCGCGTCGAGCGCCTCGGCGAGCGAGCCGGGCACCTGCGGCACGTCACCGTTCGCCTCCTCGAAGAGGTCGTAGTCGGCGGGACTGCCAGGGTCGAGTCCCCGTTCGATCCCGTCGAGCCCGGCCATCAGCATCGCGGAGAACGCGAGGTACGGGTTCGCCGCCGAGTCGGGCGGCCGGAACTCGATTCGCTTCGCCTTCGCCGAGTCGGAGTACATCGGGATCCGGATGCACGCCGAGCGGTTCCGCTGTGAGTAGACGAGGTTGACCGGCGCCTCGTAGCCGGGGACGAGCCGCCGGTACGAGTTCGTCGTCGGTGCGCAGAAGGCGAGCAGCGCCGGCGCGTGCGCGAGCAGGCCGCCGACGTACGTCCGGCCGAGCTGCGACAGCCCCGCGTAGCCCGACTTGTCCGCCATCAGCGGAGTCCCCTCGGTCCACAGGGACTGGTGCGTGTGCATTCCGGAGCCGTTGTCTCCGTAGAGCGGCTTCGGCATGAAGGTGACGGTCTTCCCGTGCCGCCGCGCGACGTTCTTGACGACGTACTTGTAGGTCATGACCTGATCCGCCATGCGCGTCAGGGTCGTGAAGCGGAGGTCGATCTCGCACTGACCGCCGCTCGCGACCTCGTGGTGGTGGAACTCGCACGGGATCCCGAGCCGCTCGAGCGTGAGCACCATCTCCGTACGGAGGTCGTGGAGCATGTCCGAGGGAGCGGCCGGGAAGTAGCCCTCCTTCGGCCGGGCGGTGTAGCCGAGGCCGGGCTTGCCGGAGTTCCAGTAGCCCTCTGCGGAGTCGACCGCGTAGTGCGACCGGTTCGGGGCGAGGTCGTAGTGCACCTCGTCGAAGACGAAGAACTCGCACTCGGGGCCGAAGTAGGCCGTGTCGGCGATGCCCGTCGAGCGGAGGTGCGCCTCGGCGCGGCGCGCGACGCCGCGCGGGTCCTTCGCGTACGGCTCACGCGTGATCGGGTCGGCGATCTCGCAGACGAGCGAGAGGGTCGGGGCCTCCGTCGCGGGGTCGAGGATCGCCGACGACGGGTCCGGCATCAGGAGCATGTCCGACTCGGAGATCGCCTGCCAGCCGCGGATCGAGGAGCCGTCGAACCCGAGGCCCTCGTCGAATGCTGCCTCGTCGAACGCGCGCGTCGGCAGCGTGACGTGCTGCCACGTCCCGAGCAGGTCGCAGAACTTGAGATCGACCATGGCCGCCCGCGTCTCGCTCGCCCACTCGAGCGCCTCGCGCGCGTCCGGCAGCGTCTCGCCGCCGTTCATCAGGTAGTGCCGTTCCTCGACCTCGGACATCCTCGCCTCCTTTGGACCAAACAAAAAGACCCCAGGACTCGCCGGAGTCCTGAGGCCACGTCGCCTCAGACGGGGGCTTCCGCGCTCCCGACCTGACTCTCACGTTAGCGACGTCCGCGGACGGCGGTCGAGCGGACGTGGCCCCCAAGAGCCTCCAGCTGCAGCTGAGCTGAGGAGCGAACGTGACGTGATGTCCGAGCCCGCGTGGGCCGCGACAACCTCCAGTTACTCTTCGAGGCGCTGTTCGGCATGAAGGTATTGCTCGCGTGCCGAGGAGAAGGCTGCTCGCGGCGAGTCGCACCGGCACCCGAGCTGTCGAGTTGAACCACCGCCGGTCGCGCTGCTATCGTCCGCGACCTGATGCTGCTCGCGCGTAGCTGAGACATCCGTTGCCATGGGCCTCCGACTCGGCCCGGCGCTGGCTTGCTCGTATCTCGCTACGTAGTACCTCGAAGGAGCAGCACATGACAGACGTTCGAGAGGCAGTACCCATGAGGATCTTGCGTCCCGACCTCGTCGTGGCCGTCGAGGTCCACGAGCTGCGAAAGCACTTCAAGGTCCCCGACCGCAAGAAGGGCCGGTTCGGCCGCAAGACACGCGTCGCCCTCGACGGAGTCTCGTTCACGATCGGGAGAGGCGAGACGGTCGCCATCCTGGGGCAGAACGGCTCGGGGAAGTCGACGCTCGTCCGCCTGCTCTCGACCCTCCTCCTCCCGGACGGAGGATCGGCGCAGATCTTCGGCCACGACGTGGTCGTGGACGCGCGCGCCGTGCGCAGGCTCGTGAACCGCGTGTCGGTCGAGGCCTCGTTCTTCAAGAAGATGTCGTCGTCCGAGAACCTGAGCTACGCGGCCCGCTACTACGGCATGGCCGCGAGCCAGACGCGCGACAAGATTCCCGAGATCCTGACGCGCGTCGGGTTCCCGCAGGATCGCCGCGGCGAGTCGATGGAGAACCTCTCGAGGGGCATGCAGCAGAAGGTCGCGCTCGCCCGCGCGCTGCTCACGTCACCCGTCGTGCTCCTGCTCGACGAGCCGACCACGGGTCTCGATCCGCGCTCCAAGCTCGAGGTGCAGGACTTCATCCGCGAGATCCGCGCGAACCACGACTCGACGATCCTCCTCTGTACCCACGACCTCGTCGAGGCGGAGAACCTCGCCGAGCGGGTCGGCATCCTCGACCGCGGGCGGCTGCTCGCGCTCGAGCCCGCGGGCGAGCTCAAGCGTCGGTACGGGGCCGGGACGCTCGAGGAGGCGTTCTTCGCCGCGACCGGCCGGGAGTTCGAAGCAGAGGAGGACGAAGACGACGACCGGGAGGTGATGGCGTGAGCACGCTCGGATCGACCCTGCGCGCAGAGCTCGTCGGCGCCGGCGGCGTCGTCGA
>JBOHBD010000090.1:0-2435 GCA_050698195.1 Gaiellaceae bacterium | reverse complement strand
GTCTGAGAGAAGCGCCGGGCTCCACTCATTTCCATGGCGAAAGCCCCGGCTCTGCCCACAGGTTTCGAGCTTCCGCTCGAGCCCAGGATCCCCCGAATCGGCTCTGTCGACCAGGTCGCGGTCGAGGAGCGCGCGGCCACTTTGGCCCGGCGCTCGATCAAGCGCGAGGCGAAGCTCTTCGCACTCGATCTGGCCGTGCGGATGATGGATCTGACGACGCTCGAGGGCCAGGACACCTCGGGCAAGGTCGCTGCGCTCTGCTCGAAGGCCATGCGCCCCGATCCGGTCGACGTCACCGTGCCGCCGGTCGCCGCTGTGTGCGTCTACCCGAACCTCGTCGCGGTTGCCAAGGAGCGCTTGGGCTCCAGCGGGGTCAAGGTCGCCTCGGTCGCGACTGCATTCCCGTCCGGCCAGTCGCCGACCGAGCTCAAGGTCGCCGAGGCGCGTGCCGTCCTCGAGCTCGGAGCCGACGAGGTGGACATGGTCATCGACCGGGGCGCGTTCCTCTCTGGCCGCTACGCGAAGGTCTACGACGAGATCGTCCAGGTGAAAGATGCCTGTGGACACGCGCACCTGAAGGTCATCGTGGAGACGGGCGAGCTCGGCACCTACGACAACGTCCGTCGGGCTTCGCTCCTCGCGATCGCCGCCGGGGCGGACTTCGTCAAGACCTCGACCGGCAAGGTCAGCCCGGCGGCGACGTTGCCCGTGACGCTCTGCATGATGGAGGTCGTCCGCGACGTGTACTTCGAGACCGGTCGCATGGTCGGGATCAAGCCGGCCGGGGGCATCCGCGTGTCGAAGCAGGCGGTCCAGTACCTCGTCCTCCTCTACGAGACGCTCGGCCCCGAGTGGATGACGCCCGACCTCTTCCGCTTCGGGGCGTCGTCGCTCCTGAACGACGTCCTCATGCAGATCCGCAAGGAGAAGACCGGGCGCTATCAGTCGCACGACTACTTCACCATCGATTGAGCCGAGCGCCGGTGTCCGAGGATTCCTTCACGATCGACTGATGGCCCAGGTCGAGAAACGCCGGTCGTCCACCCCCGCTCCCCTCGAGTGGGAGTACGCGCCTGCCCCCGAGGCGCGCGACATCGTCGAGATCCGCGAGCGCTACGGCCTCTTCATCGGCGGGGAGGAGGTCGAGCCGCGGTCGGGCGAGTCGTTCGCGTCGATCTCGCCGGCGACCGAGGAGCACCTGTTCGAGGTCGCGCAGGCGGGGCCGGAGGACGTGGACCTCGCGGTCGGAGCCGCACGCGGTGCGTTCGAGAACGGCTGGGCCGAGCTCGCGCCCTCGGAGCGCGCGAAGTACCTGTATCGGATCGCGCGCATCCTCCAGGAGCGCTCGCGCGAGCTCGCGGTCGCAGAGTCGCTCGACGGCGGCAAGCCGATCCGGGAGTCGCGGGACGTCGATCTGCCGCTCTCCGCTGCGCACTTCTTCTACTACGCGGGCTGGGCGGACAAGCTCGAGTACGCGTTCCCGAACCGGACGCCGAAGCCCCTCGGTGTCGCCGCGCAGATCATCCCCTGGAACTTCCCGCTCCTCATGCTGTCCTGGAAGATCGCACCCGCACTGGCATGTGGGAACACGGTCGTCCTCAAGCCGGCGGAGACGACGCCGCTGACGGCGATGCTCTTCGCGGACGTCTGCCGACAGGCCGAGCTCCCGCCGGGCGTGGTCAACATCATCACGGGAGACGGGACGACCGGTGCCCACCTCGTCAAGCACGACGGGATCGACAAGCTCGCGTTCACCGGCTCGACCGAGGTCGGGAAGCTGCTGATGCGCGAGCTCTCGGGCCGACGCGTCCGTCTGACGCTCGAGCTGGGCGGAAAGGCGGCCAACATCGTCTTCGACGACGCGGCGCTCGACCAGGCGGTCGAGGGAATCGTCAACGGCATCTACTTCAACCAGGGACATGTCTGCTGCGCGGGTTCGAGGCTGCTGTTGCAGGAGTCGATCTACGAGCCGGTGATCGAGAAGCTGAAGCGCAGGCTCTCGACCCTCCGGGTGGGCGACCCGCTGGACAAGAACACGGACGTCGGCGCGATCAACTCGAAGGCGCAGCTCGATCGGATCACGGAGCTCGTCGCGAGCGGGGAGGAGGAGGGTGCGGAGATCTACCAGCCTGCCTGTCAGCTCCCTGAGCGCGGGTACTGGTTCGTGCCGACGCTCTTCACGAACGTCGCGCAGAGCTACCGGATCGCGCAGGAGGAGATCTTCGGGCCGGTGCTCTCGGTGCTGACCTTCCGCACGCCCGAGGAGGCGGTCGAGAAGGCCAACAACACCCCCTACGGCCTGTCGGCGGGGGTGTGGACCGAGAAGGGCTCGCGGATCCTGTGGATGGTCGAGCGGCTCCGGGCGGGGGTCGTCTGGGCGAACACGTTCAACCGCTTCGACCCGTCGTCACCTTTCGGCGGCTACAAAGAGTCCG
>JBOHBD010000089.1:0-4075 GCA_050698195.1 Gaiellaceae bacterium | reverse complement strand
GCGCGCCGCCGCGGAGGCTGCGGACGTCACGCCGAACGCCGCCGCGTGGCTCGCCGAGGCCGAGGCCGAGCACCAGCGCGCGCACGGCGCGTCTCAACCGGAGGCATGGTCCCAGGCTGCGAAGGCGTGGGAAGAGCTCGGGCGTCCGCCACTGGCGGCGTACTGCCAATGGCGCCAGGCTGAAGCGCTCGTCGCATCCGGCGCGCCGCGTATCGACGCGAGCACTCCGCTGCAGGCTGCGTACGCGGTCGGAGCGCGGCTTCGGGCGCAGCCCCTGCTACGAGAGCTCGAGCTACTCGCAGAGCGAGCGCGCCTCGACCTGGTTTCGCCCGAGGCGGAGTTGCCTGGCCAGAAGCAGGACATTCAAGAGCTGCTCGAGCTGACGCCGCGCGAGGCGGAGGTCCTGTCACTCGTCGCGCGCGGCTACACCAACCGCGAAATCGCTGCAGCACTCGTGATCAGCGTCAAGACCGCCGGCGTGCACGTCTCGCACATATTGCGGAAGCTCGACGCGCCAGACCGACGCGAAGCGGCCGCAATCGCGCACCGCGTCCGCCCCGCCGGCCGGAACGACGCGTGAACGTCTGCCGAGCAACAGCCAGTAACCATCGAGCGCGCAGGTAGGCCGCGGACATCAGAACGAGCCAGAGGAGGCCCCGACCGAGAGTCTTGGGGACAGTTCTTGGGGACAGGTTCGAGGGTTCCCAGGTTCGCTCAGGAGCTTCAAGGGAGGGCCGAAGCACGCAACGAACACGGTGTAGATGCAGGGAAATGAGGCGGGCAGGTTCTCTGTTCTGAGACCAGACAACAACCTCATCCCGCGTACATCCCGCATGCGGTCGCCGGAACCCCCCCGCAGGCGCCCGGCAATCCCCGCAAGACGGCGAACGAAACGCCTGCTCTCGCCGGTAAACCGCCTCTACCGGTTCAGCCCGCGAGGGCCCCGTGGAGCTTTGCAAGCCGGAGGTCACCGGTTCGATCCCGGTACGCTCCGTCCACGAGGAAGCAGCTATTTGCAGGGCTTTTGCCTGTTGCGATCTCAGAGCCGACAACACCGGTGCGAGCGCGGTGCGAGCGGACCGCGTCGACTTCGGGTCAGCTCGAATGTCGAGCCCTGTCAGTCAGAGTCAGGCGAGGATGTCGGGCCCTGTCAGCCAGAGTCGGGTGAGGTCGAGTAGCGGCGCCGGCCTTGCACGCCGAAGATCGCGGCTGCCTGGACCGACCGGGCAACTCGCGGGCCACCAAGATTGCTCCTTGTGCTCCAGAACGTCCGCGGCAACACGTTCGCCGCGTCCGGGTCGAGCCCGGCTCGCCTTCCGCGTCTTCCACCCACTCCCTCGACAAAGTAGGAGACCAGTGGACCGGCCTCGCAAGCGCGTCGCCGCGCCGCAGAGCAACACTCGGTGCGCCTCCGAAGCTGTCTCAAGGATCCCCAGAAGCCGACTTGACGGGTTCCTCGAGCGCGTACTCAAGAGCCTCGTCGAGGCTCATCGCGCGCCCTAGCTCGAGCGCTTCCGCGAACGGCTCTTCACCGAGCCGGCTGCGTACGGCTTCTACGGTCCGTTCGTGCCAGCTTCGTTCGAACGGGATTGCGAGACTGCGGCCACCGTGCTCGCGCGACGCGCTTGCAGCACCAACGAGGGTCGCTGCCCGCTGCGCCCGTCCCTCGATGGCCGCGACGGCGGCCAAGCCCTCGAGGCCCCCGTCGACGATGATCCCGCTGCGCCACCCCAGCTCGCGAAGCCCCGCCAGGCTCATGCGGATGAGCGCCGAGGCGCGCTCGTAGCTCCCCCGGGCGAGGGCCAGCTCCCCCGTTTGCTTGAGCGCCCATGCGGCAGCGGCCCGGTCTCCGAGGGCACGGTACGCGGCAAGCCCTTGCTCGAGCAGGTCGTGCGCCCGGTCGTGCTGCTTCCGGTAGAGGGCGACCTGACCGAGCTGAACGGCTGCGCGGGCCCTGAGCTCGGTGCCCGCGGTGCCGGCGGCGGATCGGCTTGCCTGGCGCACCAGCGCCTCGGCGCGATCGTAGTCGCCGTCGATGACCGCGAGGCGGGCTTGAGAGAGGAGCGCGTCGCCGACGAGCGCGGGGTCGCCGAGCGCCTGGGCGTCTGACAAGGCTTCCGCGAGCAGATCGAGCTCGCACGAGTATTCACCGAGCTCGTGTGCGAGCCGGCTGCCTTCGAGCCTCGCCCTGGCCAGAAGGCGACGGTCGGACCACTGCATTGCGAGGCTGCGCTCGAGCCAGCGCCAACCCTCCGCCACGTAACCGCGCATGCCCCAGAAGTGGCCGAGTGCCGACGCCAGGCGAAGCTGGAGTTCTGTCTCGCCTGCTCGATCGAGCCAGCGCAGGGCGGCCCGGAGGTTGTCATGGTCGGCGTCCAGTCGGTCCGCCCACCGCCCGTCTCCGGAACCGGCGTGACCCCCTGCGGCCGTCTGCTCGGCAAGGGAAACGTAGTGCGCTGCGTGCGCGCGGCGCACGGTCTCCTCGTCGCCGCTTGCCTGGAGCCGCTCGAGGGCGTACTCGCGTGTCGTCTCGAGCATCGACAGACGTGGCTCGCCGCCAGGTCCGTCGCGCACGCGCAGCAGGCTCTCGTCGACGAGCTCAGCCAGCTCCGGAAGCTCGGCGCCGCAGACCCATCCGGCCGCGTCGAGGCTGCATCCCCCCGCGAAGACGGCGAGCCGGGCGAAGAGGGTCCGTTGTCGCTCGTCGAGCAGCTCGTAGCTCCAGTCGATCGTCGCCTTCAGCGTCCGCTGCCGCGCCGGCGCATCCCGGGTACCGGCTACGAGAAGCGGCAACGAGGGCTCGAGTTGGGCGAGGAGTACCCGCGGCGGCAGCAGCTTCATCCGGGCCGACGCGAGCTCGATCGCCAGCGGCAACCGGTCGACACGCTCACAGATCTCACGGATGACGGCGACATCTTCCGCGGCAACGCGGAACTCGGGACGGACGGCACGCGCTCGCTCGACGAAGAGGGCGGAGGCGTCTTCTTGGGGGAGTGGGTGGACGGGGAATTCGCGCTCTGCGGAGAGACGGAGTGGTGCGCGGCTCGTGACGAGTATGTGAACGCGCGGAGTGGTCTCGATCAGCTCGGCGACGAAGATCGCGGCAGGTAGGAGGTGCTCGAAGCTGTCGAGGACGAGGAGGACGTGCCGAGGCGCCAAGAACCGCGTTACGCTCTCGCGCACGGCTTCGCCTGCATGCTCCCGCATGCCCAGTTTGCGGCTGACCGTCGAGAGCACGAGGTCGGGCTCGGCGAGCGGCGCGAGATCGACCCAAGTGGCTCCGTCGTCGAACGCCCGGGCGACTCGCGATGCGGCCTCGAGAGCGAGGCGGGTCTTCCCCGAGCCGCCCGCCCCAGTCAGCGTGACGAGGCGGACGTCCGGCCTCGTCAGCAGCTTCTGCAGCGTCGCGAGCTCCTGCTCCCTGCCGATGAGACGACTCGCCGGGGCCGGCAATCGCAGGTTCGCCGTCTCAACGAGCGCGGCATCCTGCTGCAGGATCTGCCGCTCCAGCCGCTTGAGGGCGGGGCCTGGGTCGATCCCGAGCTGCTCGCGCAGGGTGCGGCGCGCCTCCTGGTACGCGGCGAGCGCGTCTGCCTGGCGTCCAGCGCGGTAGAGCGCGCGGATGTACTGGCCGCGCAGGCGCTCACGGTAGGGATGAGCGAAAGCGAGCGCCTCGAGCTCGACGGCGAGGACCTCTTCCTTGCCGCCGAGACGGAGGTCCGCCTCGATCCGCTCCTCGAGTGCCACCAGCCGCAATTCCTCGAGCCGGGCGATCTCCGCCTGCGCGAAAGGCTCGTACGTGAAATCGGCGAGTGGTGGACCGCGCCAGAGCGCAATCGCCTCGTGCAGTACGGCTGCCGCCGACGCCGGGTCGCCGTCGGCAAGCGCCTGCCGCCCTTCGGCCAGCAGATGCTCGAAGCGCGCACGGTCGAGCTCGTCTTCCCCCACCTCCAGCAGGTAGCCGGGCCGGTGCGTCCGGAGCACGGGACCAACCGCCTTGCGCAGCTTCCACACGAACACGCGGACGCTCTCCGCTGCGGTCTCGGGCGGAGATTCACCCCAGAGATCGTCGACC
>JBOHBD010000088.1:0-9802 GCA_050698195.1 Gaiellaceae bacterium | reverse complement strand
CCTCGAGCGTGTAGCCACGTCGTTGATCGGAAGCGGTGACCTCGAAGAGCCGCTCGAGGAGGTCGGTGGCGATCCCGCGGCGGCGAAACTCGGGTGCGACCGCGACGTTCATGACGTGCCACGCATCGACGTACCGGGACACGAACGCGTACCCCACGAGCTCACCCGTCTCGAGGTAGGCACCGAGCGCGAGGGCGCTCGGCTTCCGGAGCTCGGCGGCGAACATCGAGCGCGACCACGGGGTCGGGTACGACGCGCGCTCGATCACCTCCACCGTATCGAGGTCGCGTGCGTCCAGCCGGCGCAGCTCGACGTTCACGCCGAGCTCCTGACCTTCGCGTCGGGTGCCCGAACGTAGATCGGCAGGACGGCCTCCGCCGGGCCGAACTCCGCGGCGAGTGAGGCGTGCAGTCGCGCATGCGGAACGTGGATCTCGTCCTCGTCCGGCGGCACGATGGCGCCCTTGTCCTCGAACGTGTGCCGATACCGGACCGCGCCGCTGCCGACGCACGTCGTCCCGCGCTCGAGGTCGAGGTCGTCGGGCGCGACGGCGCGCGGGCCCAGGACGAACACCTCTCCGCGGCCGGCGTCCACGATCGGGAACACGTCCTCGCGCGCGGCGGCAAGCGCCTCGAGCGTCGAGACTCCGGCCGTCGGAAGGTCGAGAGCAAGCGCGAGACCCCGTGCGACGGCGAGCCCGACCCGCGTGCTCGTGAAGCTGCCCGGTCCCGTGCCGACGACGAGCGCATCGATGTCCCCGGCATCGAGCGAGGCGTCGCGGAGGAGGAGATCGACGTCTTCGAGCAACGCTCGCGGTGTCGTCGCACGTTCGCCGAGCACGCGCCCGTCGTCGAGGAGGGCGCAGGTGGCGACGTCGGTGGACGTATCGAAGGCAAGAACGAGCATCACTCGATGCCTTCTAGCAGCGCGCCGTCTGCGGCGGCGAGCTCGATTCGCCGGTCGTCACCTCCCGCGTGGTCGAGCCGGATCGCTGTCCGCGCAGCAGGGAGCGCCCCGAGACCGGCCTCGGGCCACTCGACGAAGACGACGGCGTCATCGAAGTACGGCTCCAGGTCGCCCCACTCGGCCGGTGAGACGTCGCTGAAGCGGAAGAGGTCGAGGTGCGACACGTCGACCCGCCCGCGGTAGCGATGCCCGATCGTGAATGTCGGGCTCGTGACCGGCGTCGTCACGCCGAGCGCCCGCGACGCACCGCGCACGAACGTCGTCTTCCCGGTGCCGAGCTCGCCGGAGATCGTGACCACGTCGCCGGGCCGCAGCCGTTCGGCGAGACGTGCCGCAACCGCTTCCGTCCCCTCCGCCGAGGACGTGGCGACCACCACGGACCTGGGGTCAGACCCCACGGGTCTGACCTCCACCTAGAACAGGCCGAGCTGGACGGGCTCTGGCTCGGGTTCGGCCGCTGGCGCTTCGGCGTCGAGGACCGGCGCGAGATGCATCCGCTCGAGGAGCTCGGGGATCCGTGCGAAGTCCTCCTCGAGGACCTTCAGCATCGACGGCGTGTAGAGCGCGGCCGCGGGGTGGTAGAGCGGGTAGAGCGAGACTGTCCGCGAGCCGAGCGTGACCTCCTGCTCGTGCCCGTGGACGCGCGTGATCCCGGCCGGCCGGCCCGAGAGCAGCTTCGTGGCGAAGTTCCCGAGCGTCGCGACGAGCGTCGGCTCGATCAGCTCGATCTGCCGGAAGAGGTGCGGTTCGCACGCCGCGATCTCCTCCGGCAGCGGGTCCCGATTCCCCGGTGGGCGGCACTTCAGGACATTCGCGACGAACACGTCCGCACGAGTCAGGCCGATGCCCTCGAGGAGCCGGTCGAGCAGCTTTCCCGCCTGCCCGACGAACGGAACTCCCTGCTGATCCTCGTGGAAGCCGGGGGCCTCGCCGACAAACATCAGGTCGGCGTTCGGGCTCCCGGAGCCGAAGACAACTTGCGTGCGCCCTTCGGCGAGAGCGCACTTCGTACACGTGGCCGTCTGCTCCGCATAGTCCCGAAGCGCCGCTGCGCGTTCGACGGCATCCATCACCGCCAGTCTACGTCGCTCCTCGGATGCGTCACTGGCTCGTCCGAGCCGACACGTCACCTCCGCGACGTCTGTACATCAGCGCGAGCCCCGCCGCGACGACGACGCCGCCGACGACCATTCCCGCGATTTGCTGGCCACCGATTCCGTTGTCGTCACCGAGGCCCAGCGGCTCGGCAAACGCGGAGACGAGAACGAGAATCGCGCCTGCCACGACAAGCAGCCAATCCAGAGCTTTTCCGCCCATGGCGTCCTCCCTTCCGGGCAATCGTACCCCCCGGAGGGCGTCCTATTCGCGCTGCGTCAGTGGCCGCAGCCGCAGGAGCCGCCACAGCACCCGCCGCCTGCGACGCCCGACGGGCCGCTGAAGGTCGGCTTCGCGGTCGCGCCGTGGACCGCGAACGTCGAGAGCTGCTTGAGCACGTTCGCGGCTCCGCACTCGGGGCAGGTGACAGCTTCGGTCCCGCTGCGGACGAGCTCCTCGAAGTGCGACTCGCACTCCATGCAGGCGTACTCGTAGATCGGCACGCCTCGAGTGTACTGTCGGAGCGGTGGAGCGGTGGACAGTTCCCGTCCTCGAGGGCAGCGTCGTTCGGCTCGAGCCCCTCTCCGTCGAGCACGGAGAACGTCTCTGGGACGCCTCCCGCAACCCCGAGACGTGGCGCTGGCTCAGCGTCGTCCAGCCGCAGACGCAGGAGAGCTGGCGCGCCTGGATGGGCCAGGCCCTCGCCGCAGCCGAGTCCGGAGCCGAGATCCCCTTGGTGACGCTGTGTCACGAGGCGGTCGTGGGCTCGACTCGCTTCCTCGCCCTCCGTCCCGCTCATCGCTCCGTCGAGATCGGCTGGACGTGGCTCCGTCCCTCCGCCTGGGGCACGGGAGCCAACGTCGAGGCGAAGCTCCTCCAGCTGCGCCACGCCTTCGAGGCGTGGGGCTGCCGAAGGGTCGAGCTCAAGACCGACGCGCTGAACGAGCGTGCGCGGAGGGCGCTCGAGGCGCTCGGGGCGACGTTCGAGGGAGTCCATCGCAAGCACATGCTCGTGCGCGGCGGCGAGAACCGCGATAGCGCCTGGTACAGCGTGACGGACGACGAATGGCCGGATGTGCGGGCGATCCTGGAGTCGCGCCTTGCCGCGAGGTAGGTCGCCGGTGCTACGCTCCGGCTGCCCGGTATCCGGACACGGAACTGGAGCGAGGAGATGATCGAGAGCATCAGAGTGGTGGGGGCGCGCGGTCGCGTCGGTTCGACGGTGAGCGCCCGGCTCGCCGAGCGGGGCATGCTCCTCGACCGCGCCGAGCCGGAGCTCGTTCTCCTCTGCGTGCCCGACCGGGCGATCGCCGAGGTTGCGGCCGAGATCGCGCCCGGCCCGTTGGTTGCCCACGTCAGCGGCGCGACGCCCCTCGCGGCGCTCGATCCGCACGAGCGGCGCTTCGGCATGCACCCGCTCCAGTCGTTCTCGAAGGCCCGCGGGCCGGAGCAGCTCGACGGTGCCTGGGCGGCGGTGAGCGCCGAGAGCGACGAGGCCCGCGAGGTCGGGTTCTGGCTCGCCGAGACCCTCGGCCTCCGTCCGTTCGAGCTCGACGACGCCGATCGGGCCGCCTACCACGCGGGTGCAGCCGTCGCGTCGAACTACCTCGTCACGCTCCGGCGCGCGGCCGGCTCGCTCCTCGAGATCGCCGGAGCTCCTCCCGAGGCGCTCGACGCCCTGATGCGCGGCGTGCTCGACAACGGCTTCGAGCTCACCGGCCCTATCGCCCGCGGCGACTGGGAGACCGTCGCACGACACCTCGACGTGATCCGGCGGGAGCGGCCTGAGCTCGAGGAACTCTACGTCACGCTGGCCGAGTCGACGACGGCGATCGCGGGCCGGAAGCTGCCAAGTTACAAGTTGTTACAAGGAGTGGATGCGGGCACGCTGACGGTGTGCCGCACGGTCGAGGAAGCGCGCGCCGAGCTCAGCAGGCGACGCTCAGGCTCGATCGGGCTCGTACCGACCATGGGATCGCTCCACGCGGGCCACCTCTCGCTCCTCCGGGCGGCCCGCGCCGAGTGCGAGACCGTCGTCATGAGCCTGTTCGTGAATCCCGCCCAGTTCGGCGACCCGTCGGACCTCGGCCGTTATCCCCGCGACGAGGAGCGCGACCTCGCGCTCGCGGAAGCGGCCGGCGTCGACCTCGTCTTCGCCCCGTCAGGGGAGGAGATGTACCCGCAGGGCTTCCAGACCTGGGTCGACGTGACCGAGCTCGGCGCGTCGCTCGAGGGCGAGCACCGGCCCGGGCACTTCCGCGGAGTCGCGACGATCGTGCTGAAGCTGTTCACGATCGTGCGCCCGACCCACGCGTACTTCGGCCAGAAGGACGCGCAGCAGGTCGAGGTGATCCGGCGCATGATTCGCGATCTGTCGCTCGAGCTCGAGCTCCGCGTCCTGCCGACCGTGCGCGATGCGGACGGGCTCGCGCTCTCGTCGCGCAATGCGTCCCTCTCCCCCGAGGAACGCGAGCGCGCCCTTGCACTCTCCCGCGCCCTCGCGACACGCGACCTGAGGAAGGCGCGGGAGCTGCTCGAGTCGGACGACCTCGTCGTGGACTACGTCGAGGTCGCGGACTTCGACCCGCCGGTCCTCGCAGCTGCGGTTCGGGTCGGCTCCACCCGCCTGATCGACAACGTCCCGCTGGAAGGAGAAAGCGCTGACATGAGCACTCGTCCGGAAGAACCGGCCTCCACCACTCCGGTGCGGGGGAAGCTCCCCCTCACCGAGCTCGCCGACATGAAGGAGCGCCGCCAGCCGATCGTGATGGTGACCGCGTACGACGCGCCCGGCGCGCGCCTCGCGGACGAGTCCGGAGTAGACCTCGTCCTCGTCGGCGACTCGGCTGCGATGACCGTCCTCGGCCACGAGTCGACCGTCCCCGCGACGATCGAGGAGATGCTGATGCTGACGCGCGCGGTCACGCGTGCGGCGCGAAGGCCATTCGTCGTCGCAGACATGCCCTTCGGCACGTTTCAGGTCTCGAACGAGGACGCCCTGCGAAACGCGATCCGTTTCGTCAAGGAGGCGGGAGCCGACGCGGTGAAGCTCGAAGGCGCCGGGCCGATGCTCTCCCGCGTCAAGAGCATCGTCGGGGCGGGGATCCCGGTCATGGGCCACATCGGCCTCACCCCGCAGTCGGCGACGATGCTCGGCGGCTACCGGGCCCAAGGCCGCTCGGCGGAGAAAGCCCTGAGATTGCTCTCGGACGCCCGCGCGTTGGAAGCGGCCGGCTGCTTCTCGCTCGTGCTCGAGGCCGTGCCGTCGCCGGTTGCGAAGCGCATCACCGAGAAGCTCGCGATCCCGACGATCGGGATCGGCGCCGGCGTGGACTGCGACGGCCAGGTCCTCGTGTGGCACGACCTGCTCGGCCTCTACGAAGGACGCACCGCTCGATTCGTCAAGCGCTACGCGAACGTCGGCGAGGTGATCCGCGACGCACTCGCGACCTACGCCGCGGACGTCCGCGAGCGGCGGTTCCCGGAGGAGCAGCACACGTACGCGATGCTCGACGAGGAGCTCGAGGTCTTCGAGCGGGCGGTGTCAGATCGTCGCGAATACGCCGACGATCGCCCCTAGCAGCCCGACGGCGGCCGCGAGGGCGGCAAACGTCCGACGCCAGCTCCATCCGTGCACGACCTGCACGCCGACGACGAGCAGCGCGAGCGACCAGGCGACGAAGGCGAGCTGGACGATGAGGAGCGCGGTCTCCCCCGTCCCCTCGTCGGCGCCTCCCTCTCTGAACGTGTCGCCCCCGAAGAGTGCCAGACGCACGGGCAGCAGCACGAGAAACGAGAGTGCGAGCGGCGTCGCGGCGAAGCCGACACTCTGTCGCTCGCGCCGGAAGCTGCCGATGCTCCCGAGGAGCCGCGTCCCGAAGAAGAGCGCAAATCCGAGGACGAAGTATCCGACCGCGCCGTAGACGCCCCCGGCGATGAAGGTCCAGACGGCTAGCACCAACGGGTCGTAGTCCGGGTTGTCGAGCAGACCGGCGGCGGTCGGCGTCGCGAGCACGGAGGCTGCGCCGGCGAGCCCGACGAGCAGCAGGAGCGGCTCGGAGCGCGCGGCGACATCGTCCGGGTCGTCCTCCCGCAGAGCGAAGAACACCGGGCGCGGGCTGAGCAGCACCGCCGGCACCCGGAGCCACCATGCGCGGTCGGGCGACAGCTCGCCGCGCCTCCCCGCCGTGTCCAGGAACGCCACGGAGAGAGCGTATCCGCACGCGATTGAGCAACTGGAGCATGCTCACTAGAGTGCGGCCATGACGGGATCCGTCTCGTGCCCCGCCTGCGGCACCCAGTGCGAGTCCCATCGCGGGCTCTGCAGCGAAAGCTTCGGGGCCGCCGCCGCGGTCTTCCGCGAGCGCAACCTCCCATGGCTCGAACGCATTCACACGACACACGGGATCGCACGCTGACCGCATGACCGAGCCAGACGTCGCCTTGACCGCGGCCGCCCGTTCGTCGATGCCGTTCGCCGAGTTGCTCGAGATCGAGGTCCTCGCCGCATCGTCCGACGAGGTGCACGCGCGGCTTCCGTGGCAGGAGCGGCTGTGCACGGCCGGCGGCATCCTCCACGGCGGCGCGCTCATGTCGCTGGCCGACGCCGCGGGAGCGTACTGCGCCTTTCTCAACCTCCCCGAGGGCTCGACCGGCACGGCGACGATCGAGTCGAAGACGAACTTCTTCCGGGCGGTCCGCGACGGCCACGTCGTCGCGACCTCGCGCCCACTGCACCGCGGGCGGACGACGATCGTCGTCGAGACCGACCTTCACGACGCGGCGGGGAAGTACGTCGCCCGCGTCACACAGACCCAGGCCGTCCTCGCCTAGGTCACTACGCCGCCGCGGCCGCCGGCTCGGCGAGGATGCCGCGGAGGAACCCGCCCGTGTACGAGTCTTCGACCTCGGCCACCTCTTCCGGCGTGCCGGCGGCAATGACCTCGCCGCCCGCTTCGCCGCCCTCCGGCCCGAGGTCGACGATCCAATCCGCCTGCTTGATGACGTCGAGGTTGTGCTCGATCACGACCACGGTGTTGCCCGCGTCGACGAGCCGTTGCAGGACCTCGAGGAGCTTCTCGATGTCGGCGAAGTGGAGCCCCGTCGTCGGCTCGTCGAGGATGTAGAGCGTCTTCCCGGTCGCGACCTTGCAGAGCTCCGCAGCGAGCTTCACCCGCTGCGCCTCGCCGCCGGAGAGCGTCGTCGCCGGCTGCCCCAGCTTGACGTAGTCGAGCCCGACGTCGTGCAGGGTCTGCAGCCGCCGCCGGATCTTCGGGATCTTCGCGAAGAACTCGAGCGCCTCTTCGATCGACATCTCGAGCACGTCCGCGATCGACTTCCCCTTGAAGCGGACCTCGAGCGTCTCGCGGTTGTACCGGCGGCCGTGGCACGTCTCGCAGGGCACGTACACGTCCGGCAGGAAGTGCATCTCGATCTTGATCGTCCCGTCGCCCTTGCAGGTCTCGCAGCGCCCGCCCTTGACGTTGAACGAGAAGCGGCCGGGCCTGTAGCCGCGCACCTTCGCCTCCGGGGTCAACGAGTACAGCTCGCGCACGTGCGTGAAGAGGTCGGTGTACGTGGCCGGATTCGAGCGCGGCGTCCGGCCGATCGGCGTCTGGTCGATGTCGATCACCTTGTCGAAGACCTCGATGCCTTCGACGCCCAGGTGGTCGCCCGGCTTCATCCGCATGCGGTTGAGCTTGTTCGCGAGCGCCTTGTAGAGGATCTCGTTCACGAGCGTCGACTTGCCCGAGCCCGAGACGCCGGTCACGGCGACGAAGCGACCGACCGGGAAGTCGACGTCGATCTCCTTGAGGTTGTGCATCGACGCGCCCTGGATCGAGAACCAGCCGCGGCCATCGTCTCCGCGGCGCGGCGGAACCGCGATCCGGCGCTCTCCGCTCAGGAACTGCCCCGTGATCGAGCCGGCGGTCGCGGCGACCGCTTCGGCGGTGCCCTCGGCGACGATCTCTCCGCCGTGCTCTCCTGCTCCCGGCCCGAGGTCGACGATCCAGTCGGCCGCTCGCATCATCTGCTCGTCGTGCTCGACCACGAGCACCGTGTTGCCGAGGTCGCGGAGCCGCTCGAGCGTCGAGATGAGCCTGCCGTTGTCGCGCTGGTGGAGCCCGATCGAAGGCTCGTCGAGGATGTAGAGGACGCCCACGAGCTGCGACCCGATCTGCGTCGCCAGGCGGAGGCGCTGAGCCTCGCCGCCCGAGAGCGTCTTCGCGGCGCGGTCGAGCTGGAGGTATCCGACCCCGACGTTGTCAAGGAAGGTCAGACGCTCGCGGACCTCCTTCACGATCCGCCGGCCGATCATCTCCTCGGTCTTCGTCAGCTCGAGCTCGTCGAGGAACTCGAGCGCGCGCGTCACCGACATCTGCGTGAACTCGTGGATCGACCTCTCGCCGATCGTGACGGCCAGGACTTCCGGCTTCAGCCGCGCCCCGTTGCAGGTCGGGCACGCGCGGAAGCTCATGTACTCCTCGATCCGGTCGCGCTGCTGAGACGAGTCCGTCTCGCGGTAGCGGCGCTGCAGATTCGAGACGAGCCCCTCGAACGCCATCGTGTACTGCCGCCGGCGACCCATGCGGTTCCGGTAGGTGACGAAGATCTTGTCTCCGTCCGTCCCGTACAGGAACCGGTCCTGCTGGTCGCGCGAGAGGTCGCGCCAGGGCGTGTCCAGCGAGATCTCGTAGCGCTCCGCGACCGCCTCGATGACGCTGTCGTAGAAGCTCTGGCTTCCGATCGTCCAGGGTACGAGCGCGCCCTCGTTGATGGAGAGGGACGTGTCCGGAACGAGCAGGTCCGGGTCGATCTCGAGCATCGCCCCGAGCCCGGTGCAGCGCGGACAGGCGCCGTGCGGCGAGTTGAAGGAGAAGACGCGCGGCTCGAGCTCCGGCAGCGAGACGCCGTGGTCCGGGCAGGCGAGGTTCTCCGAGAACGTGAGCGACTCCGCGTCGAGGACGTCGATCACGACCAGCCCCTCGGCCAGCGACGTCGCCGTCTCGATCGACTGCGTGAGCCGCTGGCGGAGATCGGCCTTCATCACGAGCCGGTCGACGACGACCTCGATCGTGTGCTTGTACTTCTTGTCGAGCTCGATCTCCTCCTCGAGCAGCCGCTGCTCGCCGTCGACCTTGACCCGCGTGAAGCCGTCGCGGCGGAGCTCCTCGAGCACGTCCTTGTACTCGCCCTTGCGGTCGCGGACGACGGGTGCGTTGACGGTGAACTTCGTCCCCTCGGTCAGGCGGAGCACCTGCTCGACGATCTGGTCGAGCGACTGCCCCGCGATCGGCCGTCCGCAGATCGGGCAGTGCGGCCGCCCGATGCGGGCGTACAGAAGCCGCAGGTAGTCGTAGATCTCGGTCACGGTGCCGACCGTCGAGCGCGGGTTGCGCGAGGTCGTCTTCTGGTCGATCGAGATGGCCGGGGACAGCCCTTCGATCGAGTCGACGTCGGGCTTCTCCATCATCTGCAGGAACTGCCGCGCGTACGCGGACAGCGACTCGACGTAGCGGCGCTGCCCCTCCGCGTAGATCGTGTCGAACGCGAGCGACGACTTCCCGGAGCCGGAGAGCCCGGTGACGCACACGAGCGCGTTCCGCGGGAGCCTGACCGTCACGTCCTTCAGGTTGTGCTCGCGGGCGCCGTGGACGATCAACTCACCGGCTGCCATGCGACCGTCAGTCTAGCCCCGCGACCGGACGGAACATACGTTCGCCTTCCGATCGGGTGTGGG
>JBOHBD010000087.1:0-6553 GCA_050698195.1 Gaiellaceae bacterium | reverse complement strand
GCGTACGCGAGACCACGCCCGGCACCCGTCGTTGCGGCGCCGGCCCCCGCCGCTCCGCCGGCGGCGGCGCCGACGCGGCCCTACCCCGTCTGGGCCCGCATGACGGCCGCACTCTGGATACTGGTTGTCGGGATCCTCATCGGCGGAGCCGCGATCCCGCACGCGCAGGACCGGCCTCGCGTCCTGCTACCCGAGGAGGACGTCACCATCTGCGAGCGCCCCACCGCGACACCGACGCCCGGCCCGGCGAGGCCCCTCGGCCCGTAGTCGTCGCGAGGGGATGGCGTACGACGCCGCTACAATCGCCTTCCCCGGGGCTATAGCTCAGTTGGGAGAGCGCCTGGATCGCACCCAGGAGGTCGCCGGTTCGAGTCCGGCTAGCTCCATCCTCAGAAGGCCGCAACGACCTACTTTTGCGTTTCTACGACGGCGACGCAAACGCGCCGTTCGCCTACGCCGCAGAGGGGATGACCCTGGGCGACGGCGGCAAACGAGCGTCACGCTCAACGCCGTCGCAAGATCGGCCGATAGGGGTAGAGATGCGGCCGGTCATCCTCATCTGCGACGACGAGCAGGCTGTGCGTGCACTCGTCCGGGCGGCATTGGCGGCGGAGGGTTACGAGCTCTACGAAGCTTGCGACGGCGACGAGTTGGTTTCGTGCGCCCGCTCTCTACAGCCGGACGTGATCATCCTCGACATGACGATGCCCGGCGGCAGCGGTCTCGAGGCGCTGGCGGTGCTTCGTCGTGATCCGGGTCTCCCGCAACCTCGAGTCATCCTGGCCACTGCCTGGGCGGGTATGGCAGAAGAGAGCGCTGCGGACGCAGTCGGTGTGGATCGATTCCTCACCAAGCCCTTCACGATTGGCGAGCTTCGCGCAACGGTTCGCGAGCTCGCGGAGGCAGAGACAGTTCCCGAACCTTTTGCATCCCGTGAGAGGCTGCCCGGCCGAGCGAGGCGCTCGAGCTCACGCTCGGCCTCGGACGGACGCATCGATCTGCTTCTAAGGCGCACTGTAGACACGGCGCACGGGTGCCGATGACCATCTGGTCGTCCTGCTCACGAGGTGAGGTCTTGGAAGAGAAACCACGGTCGCCCGGTCGTCGAGGTGACGCCAGGACCGACGAGCGGCCGTACCGCCGCGCGCTTTCAGTCGAGGAGACCTTGCGCGAGGTCAATTCGGGCGCGGGCAGCCGGTTCGACCCTGACGTGGTGAGAGCATTCGTGTCTCCGCTGGGTGAGCTCGATGCCGCCTCGTAGCGACGCAGAGAGAGCGTCGGAGCTCGCCCGGGAGGAAGTGCTTTCCGAGATCGCGCACATCTTCAGGACGCCCCTCGGGATCATCACCGGTTACGTCGAGCTACTCAGGCTCCGGGACGATCCCGAGCTCCGCGCCGATGCTCTGCCGCGCATCGAACAGGCTGCACACAGGCTCTCGCACGCGGTCGACCGCCTGGTCGTGGCCCTGGACTCCGACCACGGGGATCTCGCCAAGCGCTTTCTCGATCCAGACGGCGTCGGACCGCACGCGCGACGTCAGTTCGGAATGCCGCACCTCCCTCGGCAGTTTCACGGGCCGACCGGCCGCCACACGGCGCGCGTTCTCGTTGTCGATGACGACGACGAGATTCGGGCGCTCCTGCGAACGCTGCCGACCGGCGGCTTGGAGATCCTCGAGGCCCGCGACGGACGCGAGGCACTCGCGCTTCTCGCGCGAGAGCTGCCCGATCTCGTGGTGCTCGACTGGAATACGCCGAATGCAACCGGAGGCGACGTGCTGGCCGAGCTGGCGCGACAAGCACGCAGCGTGCCGGTGATCGTTCTCACGGCAGACGACGAACCCGGCCGCCGTGCGGCCGCCGAGGCTCATGACCCCGACGCGTTTCTTCGGAAGCCCTTCACCCCTCTCGAGCTGTTGAGTGAGATCGAGCGGCTACTCGCGGCAGGCGCCGGCCGGAGCTTCGGCAGCTACCAGTAAACGAACGTGTCGACCTGCCCTTCGTCTGCGCTTCCGCGCTGGACTCTGAGACTGCGTCGCCAAGCAGCCCGTAGCTCGATCGATCTTCTCTGGCTCAATGAGCCTGGCGCAACGGCCGATAACGGTCTCCATGGACAAGACGCGCGCCTCCCGCGAGCCGCTCGCTCCCGACGGACGGTCGAAGGTGACCGTACTGCTCGTCGAGGACGACGCGATGGTGCGGGAATGGATCACCGCGGCGCTTGGCGGAAGCGAATTCGGCGTCGGCGCAGTCGCGGCGACCGCGGCCGAAGGAATCGAGCTCACGGTGCGGCACAAGCCGGAGCTCGTCCTCACCGACTACCGGCTCCCCGACCGACCGGGAACAGAGCTCGTGCGAGAACTTCGCTTGCGCGGATTCCGGGTCCCGACAGTCGTCATGACCGCGAACGAGGAGCGTGGACTCAACGAGCTCGCACGCGAGGCCGGTGCGCAGGGGACGGTGCTGAAAGGTGGAAGCGAGGCCCTGGTGGAGACGCTCCGCCTCGTCAAAGGCGGGGGACAGGTCTTCGATGCCCGCCACCCGAAGCGGAGGTCCGGTCAAGTCGCTCTCAGTCCGCGAGAGCGGGCGGTGCTGCAGCTTGTTGCAGGCGGGCAGACGAATGTCGAAATCGCACAAGCGCTCGAGATTGGCCCGGAAACCGTCAAGACGCTCGTGCAGCGCACGTTTCAGAAGCTCGGCGCCCGGCGTCGCGCGGAGGCGGTAGCGGCCGCGCACGAGCTCGGACTGCTGTAATCGGCGCGGCCCTGGGGCGCAACGCTCGTCTCAGGTGTCGACTCCTCGGCGTGGGCTCAGGCGACGTGCTTCCGGCTCGCAGCGGAGGGCTTGTCGAGAGTCTCGCGCACCATGTATGCGAGATCACGGCCGGAGAACGGCTTTTCGAGGTAGGCGGTGCCCGTGTCGAGGGCGCCGTGGCGAGTTACCGCCTCGTCTGCGTACCCGGACATGAAGAGGACCCGAACGGTCGGGACCCGCTCGACGATCTCTTCGGCAAGCTCCCGGCCGTTCATCTCGGGCATCACGAGATCGGTGAGGAGAAGGTCGATCGGCTTGTCTTGCCCGGCGGCCAGGCGGAGAGCCTCTTCCGCGCTGCCGGTCGCGAGGACCGTATAGCCGCGTCTGCTGAGCATGCTGGCAGCCAGCGTCCGGACGGCTTCCTCGTTCTCGACGATCAAGATCGTCTCGTCTCCCATGGGAGTTGCGATCTCTGGGCGAACTGGGCGCTCCGCGGTGAGCGGCTCGTCCGCCGACGGTAGATACACCTTGAACGTCGAGCCTTTGCCGGGTTCGCTGTAGATCCACGTATTGCCGCCGCTCTGCTTGACGATGCCGTAGACGGTGGAGAGTCCGAGGCCCGTGCCGGTACCCACGGTCTTGGTGGTGAAGAACGGCTCGAATGCGCGCGCGATGGTGTCGGCGTCCATACCGACGCCGTTGTCGCTGACGGCGAGCGTGGCGTGCGGCCCGAGCCGGGCCTCCGGATGGTCGGCGACGTAGCTCTCGTCGAGCTCGGTGTTGCTGGTCTCGATCGTCAGCTTGCCCCCGTGTGGCATCGCGTCGCGAGCGTTGAGCACGAGGTTCAGGAGGACCTGCTCGATCTGGTTCGGATCCGCCAGCACGTGTTCGAGGCCGGGATCGAGCGAGGTGACCAGGTCGATGTCCTCCCCGATCAGTCGCTTGAGCATGGGCATGATCCCCTCGACGACCTCGTTCAGGTCGACGATGCGTGGCTGCAGAACCTGACGGCGACTGAACGCGAGCAGTTGTCGGGTCAGGGTCGTGGCGCGTTCGGCCGCGGCCGCAATCTCCCCGAGCTCCGGTTCCGAGATGGAATCGCTCTGCTCCAGCAGGGCGTCCGTGTAGCCGCTGATCACGGTGAGGAGGTTGTTGAAGTCGTGGGCGATTCCACCGGCGAGACGGCCGATCGCTTCGAGACGCTGCGCCTGCCTCAGCTGCTCTTCGAGGTGTCTCCGTTCGCTGACATCGCGGCCGATCGCCTCGATCCCGACCGGGCGGCCATCCACTTCGATGACACGGGTTGCGACCTCGACTTGGATCCGACGCCCGTCCTTGGCGACCAGCTCGTGCTCGTATGTCGTCGCTCCGACCTCGTCACCCATCTTCCGGTCGCGAGCTTCCTCGAGGCGCTCGTGCCACTCGGGTGGGACAAGCTCTGAGAGCGGCCGGCCGATCAGCTCCTCGCGCGTATAGCCGAGCGCCCGCACGAACGCCTCGTTCACGGCCGTGAGCCGGTTCTCGAGATCTACGGTGGCGATCAGATCGGTCGCGTTCTCGAACAGGTCGCGGTAGCGCGCCTCGCTTCGCCGCAAGGCCCGCTCGGCTTCGGCCCGCTCGGTGACATCGAGCGCCAGGACTACCCGTGCGGCTCGGCCCTCGAAAACGTGCGCGTGCGAAGTGACCTCGACCTCGAGCAGCGTTCCGTCGTTGCGTCGGTGGCGCCAGACGCCTGCCTGGTTCAGGCCTCGCTCTTCGACGGGCTGTTCAGAGTGCCGCACGATCGAATGGAGCTGAGGCAGATCTTCCTGAGGGCGAATGTCCTCGATGGTCATTGCCAGGAACTCGTCGTGCGAGTAGCCGTACCCGTGGACGGCCGCGTCGTTGACGGCCAGGAAGCGGAGCGTCTCGGTGTCGAAGACCCACATCGGGTTCGGATTGCTCTCGAAGAGCAGGCGGTACTTGCGCTCCGAGGCCAGCGCGCTCTCTTCGGCTCGCGTGCGCTCGAGCAGCTCGCGATTGACCGAGGAGATCAAGCGGTTGACGTCTTCCCCGAGAACGGTCAGCTCTGCCGGGCCGGACACCGGCACGGGGGCCGGCACCGGGTACCCGTTCGTCGATTGCACAGCTCCGCTCAGCCGCCTGATCGGCGACACGAGAGTGCGGTAGACCAGCCACGCGGCGAGCAAGACCGCAAGGAGGCCGACGCCGATGATCCCGAGCTGGCGGCGCTCGAGACGGCTACCCGCGGCCAAGGCGGCGGACTTGTCCTGGCCGGCGTAGAACCTCCAGCCGACAGGCGCGACCAGCGCCTCCGCGTAGAGGCGTGACGTTCCGTCGAGATCTCGGCGCTCGACGCTGTTGGCGGCACGAGCGAACGCGGTGCCCGCAAGCGAGGCGCCCACCCACCGGTCGGGGTCGATCGACCGCGCGATCACCGTGCGACCGTCGCTGCTCGTGACCAGGAACTCGACCGGGTCTCCGCCGCCGTACAAGGACGCCAGATGAGGGCCGATGGAGGTCAGATCGACGAATGCGACGACGGATCCCCTGCGTCCCGGGATCGGAGCTGCGCTGATCGCTACCTGCGCACCTGTCGCCGCATCGACGGTAGGAGCGATGGACACAGGACGCACGATCGCCCGGTGCAGCCAGTCGGCCTCGTCGTAGCGAGTCGGCCGCGTTCGTGTCTGCGCACTCGAGGAGCACGCGACCGTGCCGTCGGCTCGCACGATGTCGAGGTGGCTGCGGTCGGCGCCGGCAACGCCGCCGAACGTCAGCGAGCACGCCTCGGGCTGGCTGAATACCCGTGTGATTTGAGGATTCGAGGCCAGTTGCTCGACCGTTGCCTGCACCAACCCGAGCTGAGTGCCGAGTTCCTTCGCGGCGGTCTGCGCGGCGTACCGTGCATCGGCCAGCGCAGCGCGTCGCCCGTCGCGCTCGGTCTGAGCCCTGACATAGACGGCGGTGGAGCCGGCCGCCGCGACGAAAAGACCGACCAGCACCATGAAATAGGCGCCCACCGGCCAGCAGCGCACCCGAACGATTCGACGCATAGCTCCTCGCAACGACGTCATGGCCGCTCCGTGAGAAGGCTCATGCCGCTCGGGCCGAACCGAAGCTGACCGCTGGCCACCAGCTCGACCGCGATGTCGACGAGTCTCGGATCCCACTGGCGTCCGCGACCGTGCTCGAGCTCCCGCACGACATCGCCCTCGCCCAAAGGGGACCTGTAGGGGCGTGAGCTAGACATGGCCTCGATCGAGTCGGCGACCGCCACGATTCGAGCCAGGAGCGGTATGTCCTTGCCGGCCAATCCGTCCGGGTAGCCGCTTCCGTCCCACCGCTCGTGGTGGTGCCTGACGATCGGACGCACCGGCTCGAGCAGCGCGAGCGGCGCGAGCATCTGGTCGCCTATCTCCGGGTGTCTCTCAACCGCAGCACGCTCCTCGGCCGTGAGCGGCCCGGGCTTCATCAGGATGCTGTCGGAGATGCCGATCTTTCCGACGTCGTGGAGGACGGCGCCGAGCTCGAGTGCCTCGAGATCCGGGTCGGAGAGTCGCTCGCGGCGTCCGATCTCGAGCGCGAGGGCGGCGAGCCGCTCCGTGTGTCCTTCCATGCTGCTGTCCCGTACCTCGATCGCGTTCGCGAGCACGCTCGCGACTGTCGGTGCCAGGAGCCGTTCCCGGAGCTCGACTTCCGTCAGTACCAGGCGGTCGATCGCTCTACCAACCTTCTGGTGGAGCTCGGCCGCCTTGAAGGGCTTGGCGATGAAGCCCGCAGCGCCTCGATCCAACGC